>JANLSP010000042.1:0-3226 GCA_031362485.1 Novosphingobium sp. | reverse complement strand
AGGCGCCAGGTCCGGCGGCGCAGTTGCGCAGGCTACGGCACCTGCGGAGAGCGGCGCGCCGATTTCGCCGATGGCCAAGCGCCTCGCCGGCGAACTGGGCGTAGATCTCGCGCGCGAGAAGGGCAGCGGACCGGGCGGCCGCATCGTCAAGGCCGACATTGAGGCGGCGGCTGCGGGCGGCGGCACGATCACAGCGACTGCCGAAGTTGCGGCTCCAGTGGCTGCCACTTCGGGCGAAATGGCCGACGAAACCCGCGCCCTGCTCGATGCGCGCATTCCGCACAGCGTCGAAAAACTCTCAGGGATGCGCAAGACCATCGCGAGGCGGCTGTCGCAGTCGATGCAGACCGCCCCGCACATTTATCTCACCGTCGATATCCGGCTCGACAAACTGCTCGGCCTGCGCGGCGAACTCAACGAAGCGCTGGCGGGGCAGGGCATCAAGCTGTCGGTCAACGACATGCTGCTCAAAGCGCTGGGCAAGGCGCTGATGCTGGTGCCCGATTGCAATGTCGCTTTCGCCGGGAATGAGCTGATCCGCTATGCCCGCGCCGATATCTCGGTGGCAGTGAGCATTCCGGGCGGGCTGATCACCCCGATCGTCTCCGAGGCAGACACGCGCAGCCTTTCGTCTATCGCGCTCGCGATGAACGACCTTGCCACCCGCGCCAAGGAAGGCCGGCTGAAGTCCGAGGAATATCAGGGCGGCACTGCCAGCCTGTCGAACATGGGTATGCTCGGGATCAAGCAGTTCACCGCCGTGATTAACCCGCCGCAGGCCACGATCCTTGCCATCGGCGCTGGAGAGAAGCGGCCATGGGTCATGCCGGATGGGACTTTGGGCGTGGCCAGTGTGATGTCGGCCACCGGCAGCTTCGATCACCGGGCGGTGGACGGCGCCGATGGAGCGCGGCTGATGGGCGCGTTTAAGGAACTGGTGGAGAAGCCGCTGGGGCTGGTGGTTTGAGGCAATGAGTGAGGGACTGCCAACCACCGAACCCGTAATCCGCATCGTCGCCATGCCGGCCGACACCAACCCCAATGGCGACATCTTCGGCGGCTGGTTGATGAGCCTGATGGATCTTGGCGCAGGAACGGTTGCCATCCGGCGCTGCAAGGGCCGCGCCGCGACTGTGGCGATGGACGGGATGCAGTTTCATGCCCCGGTTTCCGTCGGCGACGAGGTTTCGGTCTATGGTACGCTGGTCAGCACCGGACGCACATCGATGACCATCGCGGTCGAGGCCTGGCGGCGCGAGCGCGATGAAGATCACTCGGTCAAAGTCACCGAGGCCAATTTCACATTCGTCGCCATTGACGACGATGGGCGACCGCGCCCGATCAATTCCTGAGGAGTTTTCTTAGTGTCTGACCCTTACGATCTTATCGTTCTCGGCAGCGGCCCCGGTGGCTATGTCGCAGCGATCCGCGCGGCGCAGCTTGGCCTGAGGACCGCCATCGTCGAACGCGAGAATCTGGGCGGCATCTGCCTCAACTGGGGCTGTATCCCGACCAAGGCGCTGCTGCGCTCGGCGGAAGTGTTTCACCAGATGAAGCACGCGGCGGACTATGGCCTTTCGGCGGACAATGTCACCGCTGATCTGGCCGCGATCGTCAAGCGTTCGCGCGGCGTAGCCGGCCAGCTTAATCGTGGCGTCACCCACCTGATGAAAAAAAACAAGATCGACGTCCACATGGGTTCCGGCAAGTTGCTGGGCGGCGGCAAGATCGCGGTCGAGGCCGAAGGCAAGAGCATCGAACTCGCCGCCAGGCACATCATTATCGCAACCGGTGCGCGCGCTCGCGAGCTGCCGGCCGCGAAGTCCGATGGCAAACGCATTTGGACCTATCGCCACGCCATGGTGCCCGGCGAGCTGCCCAGCAAGCTGCTGGTCATCGGCTCGGGCGCCATCGGCATCGAATTTGCCAGTTTCTACAACGATCTGGGCTCGCAAGTGACTGTCGTCGAAATGATGGACCGCGTGGTGCCGGTTGAAGATGCGGACGTTTCCGCCTTCCTCGAAAAGGCGCTGAAGAAGCAGGGCATGACGATCCTGACCTCCGCCAGCGTCGGCGCGATCGAGGTGACGGCAAACGGCGTCAAGGCGGCGATCAAGTCCCAGGATGGCTCCGAAACCAGCCACGAGTTCAGCCATGTCATTGTCGCTGTCGGCATCGTGCCGAACCTTGAGAGCATCGGCGTCGAAGAGCTAAAAATCGCCCTTGACAAGCGGGGCCACCTGCAGACTGACCCCTATGGCCGCACCAATGCGCCGGGCGTATGGGCCATCGGCGATTGCACTGATGGACCGTGGCTGGCGCACAAGGCCAGCCACGAGGGCGTGACCGCCGCCGAGGCCATCGCGCAGGAACTGGGCAATGCCTCGGTCCATCCCCACGCGCTCGACCGGCGCAATATCCCCGGCTGCACTTACTGCCACCCGCAGATCGCCAGTGTCGGCATGACCGAAGCCCAGGCGAAAGAGGCTGGCCACGAAGTCCGCTCCGGCACGTTCCCCTTCATGGGCAACGGCAAGGCGATTGCGCTTGGCGAGGCGGAAGGCTTTGTCAAAACGGTATTCGACGCGAAAACCGGCGAATTGTTGGGCGCGCACATGATCGGCGCGGAAGTAACCGAGATGGTCCAGGGCTTTGTCGTCGGGAGAACACTCGAGACCACTGAAGCAGAGCTAATGCAGTCGATTTTTCCACACCCGACAATCAGCGAGGCCATGCATGAATCGGTGCTCGCCGCTTATGGGCGGGCGCTGCACATCTGATCTCAGCGCAACCGGCCTGCGCTGCCGGCCTGCTGGAGGATATGTTCGAACACCGCGATGTGAAGCGGTTCGGCAAATTCGCAGCCGACGGCTTTGCCTTCCTGCCAGCGAATTTTAGCGGTGAGCATCTGCAGGCCCGGGATGCGTATGCGAAGTGGCTTGACTTGGTTGGCATCTGGCAGCCAGGCAATGCGAAAGCCGCTCTGCGATATGTCTTCAAGGCGCACCAGTCGCCAGGGATCGAAGCCCTGGCGCACTTCGCACAGCAGCGAGACTTCCGCGCGCTGCGCCGCGGCGCGGCTACCGGCCGCCTCAATGGGAATCGATTCGTGTCGCATGAAGCCCTCCATGCAGAGAGCTAGCTAAGCCAGGTTGCCAACAGGTTAGCGGCGACAAATCAAAGTGGCGCGAGCGGGCCCTCTTCGGGCTCGCGATCTGGGGGACCC
>JANLSP010000034.1:0-6271 GCA_031362485.1 Novosphingobium sp. | reverse complement strand
GCCGCCTTTATCGCGGCGTCATTGCCGTCGTGTGAAGTGCCGACGATTTCGGTGAGTTTGTAGACATGGTCGGTCATGGCAGCCTCCATGGTTGGGCCACCACCATATACCCAATTCGTTGTTCATCGGCATGAAATTCGCGCAAAAAAGGCCCGGCGCTTCGGGGGGGAACCGCCGGGCCGGGCCTGAAGGGGATCAGGCTGACTTGTGGGTTGCTGCCGCTTAGCGCAGCAGCGACAGCACGTTTTGCTGGCTCTGGTTGGCCTGGGCAATCATCGCGGTCGAGGCCTGGCTGAGGATCTGGGCTTTGGCCAGGGCCGTGGTTTCGGCCGAATAGTCCGTGTCCTGGATCCGCGAGCGGGCGTCGGAGAGGTTGGTGACGTTGCTCGTCAGGTTGTTGACCACCGACTCAAGCCGGTTTTGCCCTGCACCCAGTGTAGCGCGCGCGCTCGAGATCGAATCGAGTTCCGTATCAAGCGTGGCGAGCAGGGTGTTCGCCGCAGTCGCAGTCGAAACATCGTAGGAACCAGCCGCACCGCCGCTGGCCGCCAGCGTGGTGAGGTCAGCCATGGTCAGGTCAACCGTGTCGGCGGTATCTGCACCGGTCTGAACGGTCACCGTCGCCGTGCTGGCATCGAACAGTACGACGCCGTTGAACGAGGTGTTGGTGATCACCTGATCGATCTGGGCCGTCAGCTGATCGACTTCTGCCTGCATGTAAACGCGGTCGGTGGCATCCTGGTAGGTGCCCGAGGACGACTGGACTGCCAACTCGCGAACGCGCTGGAGCATGTTGGTCACTTCGCCCAGTGCGCCTTCGGCGGTCTGCGCCAGGCTGATTCCGTCGTTCGAGTTGCGAATGCCCTGATTCATGCCGCGCACCGACGAGGTCATGCTGGTGGCGATGGCCATGCCGGCTGCATCGTCCTTGGCGCTGTTGATGCGCTTGCCGGTCGACAGGCGTTCCATCGCCGAGGCGAGCATCTTGTCGGCGGAGGTGGACGCATTTGCGGCCCGCATCGCGCCGATGTTGGTATTGATAACAGCCATGATTTACTCCCGTGATTGTCCCGAAATGGGGGGAACCGTCCGGCTCATCCGGCGCGGCTGCCAGATGCAAGAGCGGCGGAACCGGGCGATGTTTAAGGGAGCGGCACGGCAAACACGGTCAGTTACGGACTATTACTAGGCCTTAAATTACCGGTGCGTTTGACGTTTACGCGGCAAACAGCCTCTCGAGACTTGGTTAACTCAGGGGCAGCAAACATGAACGGACTGGAATTCGGCGATAAGGTGGCCCGGGCCCATGCCCCGCTGATCCAGCGCGCGGGCGCGATTGCCACATCTTTTGCTGTCGCGGACACTGTCGAACTGCGCGACTCCGGCGATCGCTCGCTGCTTGCCCCCCGTTTCCGCAGCGTCACGCTCGAACGGACCGACACCCCCCAGATCCTGCGCGAAGCACACGACCGACTGGTGGTGCGCTACCGCGATGCCTCAAGCGATGCGAGCCTTGCCGCGCTGCTCGCCGCGATCGCCCGGCCCGGCGCGCCGATTGCGGCGGACCCGGAAAGCCTCTCGATTCTTGCGCTGGCAGAACGACTGGCGGCAAGCGAGATTCCCGTGCTGATAGGTGGCCCCACCGGCACCGGCAAAGAAGTGCTCAGCCGCTTCATCCACGAGCGCAGCCAGCGGGCCCGCGGGCCATTTGTGGCAGTCAACTGCGCCGCCATGCCCGAAGCCATGCTCGAAGCGCTGCTGTTCGGCCACAAGAAGGGCGCTTTCACCGGCGCCAGCGAAGCCAACGAGGGCTTTTTCCGCGCCGCCGACGGAGGCACGCTGCTGCTCGACGAAGTTGCCGAAATGCCGCTGGCGCTGCAAGCCAAGCTGCTGCGGGCGCTGCAGGAAGGCGAAGTCGTCCCGATTGGCGCGACCCACGCGATCAAGGTCGACGTGCGGGTGATTGCCTGTGCCAACCGCGATCTGCCCGTCGAAGTCGCTGAAGGCCGCTTCCGCGCTGACCTGTTTTACCGGCTTAATGTTTTTCCTCTGACGCTGCGTCCCTTGCGCGACCGGCCCGAGGACATTGCCCCGCTCGCTTTCGCGCTGGCGCTGCGCCACACGCCGATGGGCCGCGCAGTACCGTGGATCAGCGACGGCGCGCTGGCCATGCTGAAGATGCACGGCTGGCCGGGCAATGTGCGCGAGCTGGAAAACGTCGTGCGCCGCGCGCTGTTGCTCGCCGATGGCACCGGCATGATATCGCCAGCGCATATCGTCTTCGATCAGGCCGCTCGCCTCGTCACTGCCGGGTCCGAGCAGGCCGACGCAGGCAACGGCCGCCTCTCCAATATCGTCCAGCTTTCCGAAGCTCGCGCGATCATGGATACGTTGGAGGCCTGTGGTGGCAGCCGCATCGCCGCCGCGCGCGAACTTGGCATTTCGGAGCGCACGCTGCGTTATCGCCTCGCCTCGTTCCGTGACGCCGGCATCGAAATCGGCCGCATGCGCGCCGGGGCCCGCTCGTGAGTGGGCCCGGCGGCATCGGCGGAGTCAGCGGAGCTGGTGGCATCCAGCAGATCATTGCGCTGCGCCAGCAGATCATCGACCGCTCACAGCTGCTCCAGCAGGTTCGCACGCCGCAATCGGGCGCCGAGGCTCCGACAGAGGCGAACAGCCCAGCCGGCGGCTTTACTGATGCGCTGAAGTCGGCGCTGGACGGGGTCAATCAGACCCAGAACAAGGCCGAGGCGCTGGGCGAGGCCTATCAGCGCGGCGAAGTTACCGACGTCGCCAAGGTCATGCTGGCCCGCCAGGAGGCAGGCGTTGCTTTCGAGGCCACTCTGCAAGTCCGCAACCGGCTATTGTCGGCCTACCAAGACATCATGCGGATGGGAGTATGACTGAATGAGCGACACTCTTCCCGCCCCATCCCCGCCCGCCTCATTGCTCGCGCCGCTGACGGATCCGGCTGGTGGCAGCGCGCTCACCCGGCTGCGCAGCTTCACCGGCCAGGCGGGCGTGCGCCGCATGCTGCCGCTATTCCTGGGTGCAGCAGCGATCGGCGGCGCGGCGCTGACCTGGTCGGCGCTCGCGCCTTCGGCCCAGCGCACGCTCTATTCCCAGCTTGCCGACAGCGAACGCGCCGGCGTGGTGGCTGCGCTCGACAAGGCGGGCATTACCTATTCGATCGACAACCAGTCCGGCTCGCTCAGCGTGGCCGAGGGTGATTTCTACCGCGCGCGCATGCTGGTCGCTTCCGATGGCGCGCTGGCAACGCCTGAAAGCGGCAGCCAGATGCTGGACAAGCTGCCGATGGGCGCCAGCCGGACCATGGAGGGCGAACGCCTGCGCGCGGCGCGCGAACGCGACCTGACGCTGACGATTGGCGAGATCGACGGTGTCGAGGCCGTGCGCGTGCACCTTGCCGAGGCTGAAAAGTCGGTCTTCGTGCGCGATGACACGCCGCCCACTGCCTCGGTCATGCTCCGCCTTGCACAGGGTCGCCAGCTTTCCGACAGCCAGGTCGGGGCGATTGTCAATCTGGTCGCCGCCTCGGTCCCCGGCTTGTCGCCCGATGCTGTGCGCGTGGTCGACCAGCACGGCAAGCTGCTGACTGACCGGCAAGCCAAGGATGATGACCGGCTCGAACTGCAGGCCCGGCTCGAGGAGAAACTGCGCCGGCAAATCGCACAATTGCTCACGCCGATGCTGGGCGAAGGCAACTTCACCAGCGAGATTCAGGTCGATCTCGACATGGATCAGGTCACATCCGCGCGCGAGAGCTATGACAAGGACGGCGTGGTGCGCAGCGAGACCCAGCAAAGCTCGAGCACTGCCGGGAGCGCAGCAGCCGGCGTGCCGGGCGTGCTGTCGAACACCCCGCCGCCCGCCGCCAAGGCAATGCCGGGGCCGCCTGCGGGCGCCGCCCCGGCTGCATCCGGGGACCCACCGGTGAACGGGGAGGCCAGCACCAGCCGCACCTATGAACTCGGCCGTGAAGTGTCTGTCGCCAATACCGCGCCCGGCAAGCTCAGGCGGCTGTCGGTTGCGGTTGCGATCAGCGGCAAAGCGCTGAAGAACAAGAACGCCGACGTCGAGCAGATCAAGCAACTCGTCAGCGCCGCAGTCGGCCTCGACGCGAGGCGCGGGGACCAGGTCGCGGTCATGGCGCGCGATTTCAGCCCGGTCGATGAAGCGGCCCTGCCGTTTTACGAAAGCGCGTGGTTTGCATCGGTGCTGCGCAACGTCGGCGCTCTGCTCGGGCTGCTGCTCGTGCTGCTGCTTGGCGTGCGCCCGCTTATCAAGGCGCTGCGCAGGCCTGATGTTAAGGGAGAGCCGGAAGGCGAAAGTTACACGGCTGGCAGCGGCGATGGCGAAGTGCCTGACCAGCCCGATTTCACCCGCCCGATCGATCCGGCGTGGCTCAGCCAGCAGGTCGGGCTCGCCCAGCAACTCGTCGCCGCCAAGCCTGAGAATGCCGTTGCGGCGCTGCGAGAAATGCTCGGCAACGGCGAAGCAGGAGCTGCGGCATGAGCGCGCCCGCTCAACTTGGTGAAGCTGACCGCGCAGCGGTGATGGTCATGCTGCTCGAAGACGATCAGGCGGCACAGATCCTTGCCCAACTCGATCCGGCGGAACTGCGCCTGCTGGGCGAAAAGATGTGCGCGCTGGGCGAAATCCAGCCTGAAGTCATCGCACATGCCATCGCTAAATTTGTCGAGCGCACCGAAAGCATGGGCATGGTTGCCCACGACCGCGTCGGCCAGGTGCGTGTCCTGATGACGCGCGCGGTGGGCGATGTGAAAGCGGGCAATCTCATGGAGCGCATTGCGCCTGAGCGAGCCAAGGCCTCGCCGCTGGAAATGGCGCGCTGGCTGAATCCGCGCGCGCTGATTCCGCTGATCGAGGGGGAACACCCGCAAGCGATTGCCGTGCTGCTGGTTCAGCTTGATCCCGAAGTCGCCGCCGAAGTGCTGCATGCGCTGCCAGCCTCGGTGCAACCTGAGGTGGTGCACCGTATCGCCACGTTGGGTCCGGTCTCTCCGGAAGCCATCGCCATGCTTGAAGACATGCTGGCGCACCGGCTGGAATCGAGCCAGGGCCAGATCAGCTATGAATTGGGCGGGGTGCGCGAGGCTGCTGATATCGTCAACAATTCAGGCAAGGCGATGGAAAAACGGGTCATACCCGAGATCGCCAAGCTCGACAAAGCACTCGCGAGGCGGATCGAAAGCGAAATGTTCAAGTTCGAGCACCTCTTCGCGCTTGATGCCCAGGCGATGGGTACGTTGCTGCGCGAGGTCGACAACGATACGCTGATCGATGCGCTGAAAGGCATCGGCGAGGAGGAGCGCAAATGCTTCTTCCGCGCCATGTCGAGCCGCGCGGCTGACGGCGTGATGGACGAAATTGCCTCGCGCGGGCGGATCAAGCTCGCCGACGTGGTCGAAGCCCAGCGCCAGGTTGTAGCTGCCGCACGTCGGCTGGCCGCCGAGGGGCTGATTGCGTTTGGCTCGGCATCGGACGAGGGCGAATATGTCTGAGGCTCTCGCTTCCGGGTTCGCGCGCGAGCCGGCGGTGCTCGCGGCTTCGTCGCTGTATCCGCCATCTGCCGGATTTCGCGGCGATGCGCGCTATTCCGGCGCGCCGCGATCGCCCGTCAGCGCCCGGCCAGCGCCACTCGAAGACCCGCTTGAACGCGCCTTTGCCGAAGGCTTCGCCAGCGGGGTCGAGCAGGCCTGCGCCGAGTCCGAGGCGCGCGCAAAGGCCGAAGCCGAAGCGCGCGAAGCGCTCGGGCTGTCCTTTGCCCGGCTTGATCGCGAACTCACCGAGCAATTGCGCCAGCGTCTGCGCGATACAGTGGCCACGCTGTGCGAAGCCGCGCTGGCCCCAATGGCGCTCGACCAGGACGCCCTTTTGCGCCGCATCGAGCAGGCGCTCGCGCTGTTCGCACGCGCCGACGACGAGCGCGTGATCCGGCTGAACCCCGATGACATCGCACTTGTCTCGCCGCGCCTGGCGAGCGACTGGCAGGTGGAGCCCGACCCCGCGTTGGCGCGCGGTGCCTTGCGCATCGAGGCGGCCAATGGCGGGGTCGAGGACGGACCGGCGCAGTGGCGCGCGGCAATCACCGAGGCATTCGAGCAGTGCTGAGCCTTGCCGAACCGATTCTGGCCGATCTTGTTTCTGCCCCACTTGTACTCGCGCCGCGCCGCTATGGCGTCGTCGCGGCCTGCGACGGGGGCCTGCTCGAAGTCAGCGGGCTGTC
>JANLSP010000015.1:0-3533 GCA_031362485.1 Novosphingobium sp. | reverse complement strand
TCCCAGTCGAAGAACACGATGTACGGCCCCTTGTTGCAGACCGCGAGAGGCGGCGGCGGTGGCGGGGGAGGCGGCGGTGGCGGCGGCAGGGGCGGCGGAGCTTCCCGTCCGCCGCTGAACTTGTAGCCGATCGTTCCGCCAAAACTCAGCGGTTCACCGATGGGCTGATAGGTGCCGCTGGCAAGCGGGTTGTAGTGCACCCGATACTTCTGATCGGTCAGATTGTTGCCCCAGATGCGGACGTAATAGCTGTCCGACGGATCGGTCCATGTCACCGAGGCGTTGAGCAGCGCATAAGCGGTCTGCCGGGCGCGCTGGTCGCTGGCGCGGCTGACATAGGGTGCCCCTGCCGCCCCCGCCGCGGTGAACACCTGGGTGTTGATCGGCGGCCCGTTGTTGGTCGGGTCTGCATCAACAAGGCGAGCATTGTAGGTGGCATCGCCGCCCCAAACCGAGGGATTGGTGACAACATAGCTGGAGGTATATTTCAGGTTTGCCGAGAAGCGCAGCCCGCCATCACCGTTGGGTATGTTGAAATCAAAGCCCACGAAGCCGGTGAAATCCGGCGCGCGCGACATCTGCAATCCGGAAAGATCCTGGCTGAGCGTCGCATTCGGGAAGACCTTGAGCGGATCTGCGTTGGTGTTGAAGCCCACACCTAACGGATTTACACCTGCGCCGGTGAAGAAGAACTTGTCGCCATAGCGGGCATGTAGATATGTCGCGCCGCCGCGGACAGTGAAGTTGTCTGTCGCCTTGAAATCGAAGCTGGCTTCGGCGCCATAGATCTTCGCGCTCGGTGCATTCTGCAGGATAACCAGCGCCGTTGGCGGGTTGCCGATCTGCGAAGTAAAGGAGACCTGCAGATCCTTGTACTTGGAATAAAAGCCTGCAAGCTCGAACCGCAGGCGCCGACCCGCCGACTTCAGGCCGACTTCGAAGGATTCAACTGTTTCCTGCCTCACGTCGAACCAGTTGGCGGGATTGTCATTGGGGATGGAGCCATTCCATTCGCCACTGCGAAAGCCCTGGGTGTAGGAAGCGTATATATTTGTGCCTGGGCTGACTTCATAGCGGATCGAGGCACGCGGCGTGAACCGGCTGTAGTTCGAGGATCTGGCCGAAGGGCCATTCAGACAGGTCAATCCTCCGTATGTTTCGCCGTTTCTCGAATAGGAGCACGAAAGAAGGCTGCCTTGCGTCGGGCCGGTGGCTGTGACGTAGTTCAGCCGCGAGCCGGAAACCCGCTGTGTCTCCTTACTGTAGCGGCCACCGACATTGATGCTCAACTGGTCGGTCGCCTTGAAAGTCACGTCGGCAAAAACCGCCCAGGCCTCTTTCGTCCGGAAGAAGAAATTTTCGAACGACTTGCGGTAGTCGCTGAGCGGGACGATGGTCGTCGCTGGATCCGGATAGGTGAAGGGCGAATAAGACGCCGGTCCGAGGAATGTCGCACTGCCTTCGCCGTTCGCGTAGTCGGTCTTGAGGTTGTAATAGGTTGCGCCCAGAATCAGATCGACCCGGTCAATCGTGTCAATGCTGACATCGAAGGCCTCCTGCCACAGCCGCTCGCGAATTGGCGCGCGCGAGTAGAGGTCGGGGATATAATTGCCGTTGAAATCGAACTGTTGCAGGGTCGTGTTCGACGAATAGCCGGTGACCGAGCGCACTTTGCCGAACCCGGTGTCCAGCTCAAGTTTGAGCCCGCCTTCGTTCTGCTTGAAATCGACTTCCCAGGTATCGCCCGACACTTCGCCGAGACCGGTGGGCCGCGTGGTTCTGCCTGGGACGGTATAGTTGTTGGGAACGTTTTCGATCGGCGTAAAGACCACCCCGCGCGGATCGTTGGCGTGGGTGTAATTATAGGCCAAAGTGGCGGTAAAGGTCTCGGTAAGGTCGAACTTCAGCTTCGCCCTGATCGACTCCTGCTTGAGCCCCAGCGTATTGCCGTCGAACTGCCCCGGAGTCGTGCGGCTGGCCTTCTTGAAATATCCGTCGGTATGGCGAATCGTCCCGGCCAGGCTGATCCCGATCTTGTCGCTGAGCGGACCGGCGACAAAGGCACGGCCGCGATAATCGTTGAAGCGCGCATAGGTCGCTTCGACCTGGCCCGTCCAGGTGTTACCCGGATCGATGGTGTTGATCAGGATCGCGCCGCCGGTCGCGTTGCGGCCATAGAGCGTGCCTTGCGGTCCTTTCAGGATCTGAATGTCCTGCACATTGGGCAGATCCATGTTGATGACCTGCGGCGTGCCCTGATAGAGGCCGTCGACAAAGACCGCGACATTGTTTTCATAGGCGCCGGCAGCCAGCGTGGTGACGCCGCGGATCGCGGGCTGCGGATAGGAGCCGCCCTGGCCAACCTGAAAACCGGTCGTAACGTTGGCAAGATCGCGGATTGTGTTGACGCCCGAGGAAGCCAGCGTTTCGGCAGTCACCACCAGCACCGTCATCGGCACATCTTCGAGGTTCTCATTGCGACGCTGCGCCGTGACGATGATGGTGTTGTTGCCATCTTCTTCCGATGCGCCGTCCTGCGCCAGGGCCGGGGCCGCAGCCAGCGGCAATGCCAACGCCGCGCTCCCCAGCAGCAGGCCCAAACGAATTGCTTTACCGCGATAGGTGATCATTTGTCTCTCCTCCAAAACCCGTTCCATGCAGCGTTAGGCTGATATGAAGCCATGCCCCGTGCCCTGCACCAGACCCCGGGCTCCCCCCGGATAGACGCAGGTCTAAGGGCAAATCCCTTGCTGGGCAATGCAGCAGGAATTGGCATAGTGTTAATTCTGTCTCCAATGGTAAAAATGCAACACCTGGCAAGCTTTCCCGGCAGGTCGTCCGCTTGCCGCAATGCATACAGCCGGACTTGACAGCATGGTTGCGGCTCACCGAAACAGGCGCATGACCCATCACGACGTCATCATCGTCGGCTCGGGCGCTGCCGGGCTCACCGCAGCGCTGGCGCTGGCCGAGAGCCGCAAAGTGCTGGTGCTGGCCAAAGGCGGGCTTGCCGAAGGCTCAACTGCCTGGGCGCAAGGCGGGATCGCCGCCGTGCTCGCCGCCGGTGACACGTTCGAGCAGCACATCTCCGACACGATGATTGCCGGCGCCGGGCTCAACCGGCGCGAAACTGTCGAATTCGTCATTTCACGTGCGCCCCATGCCATAGATCGGCTCGCTGCGCTGGGTGTGCCGTTCAATATGGAAGGCGATGCGCTCCACCTCACCCGCGAGGGCGGCCATTCGCAGCGGCGCATTGTCCATGTCGACGATGCCACCGGCTGGGCGGTGCAGCAGGCCTTGCTGAAGGCCGCCAAGGCTCATCCCAATGTCACGCTGCTGCCGGCGCGCGCCTGCATCGACCTGATCACCGGGCGGCACGAGGAGCGCTATTCGGGCTCGGGCCGGGTCTGGGGGGTCTACGCACTCGACGAGGCAAGCGGCCAGGTCGAGGCGCACACCGCGCGGGCAACCGTGCTGGCGACCGGCGGCGCGGGCCGGGTCTACCAGTTCAGCACCGCGCCGCGCGGCGC
>JANLSP010000014.1:0-1583 GCA_031362485.1 Novosphingobium sp. | reverse complement strand
TCGCCCATCTGCTTGCCCAGCGCGGCATCGGCGGGAGCGACATCGGCAATCGCGCGCTTCATTGCATCGGCCCATTGGCCGGCAACTTCGTGACTGATCGAGTAAGGCTTATGCACGCTCATCATGCAGCGGCCGGGATTGGCCTCGAACCAGTCGCGCGGGCCGCCCGCCCAGCCGCCCAGGAACTGCGCCAGCGCAGTACGCATGCGGATCAGATCGGGCGAATGCATCGCGCGCAGCTCTGCATATGCCGGATCTTCGTCCATCAAATCGTAGAACCGGTTGCAGATCGCCAGCATGGTGTCGTGCCCGCCGATCATGTGGAACGGGGTATTGGCTGCAGGCGGGGCTTCGGCAGTCTGGATGGTGGCCAAGGAACGTCTCCGGTCAAGAGGGGGCGCACTACGCGGCTAAGCGCAATGCGCCCTATTCTCCTTGATGCGGATCAATCAATCGTTGGCGTCGGGCGCGGGCTGAGCCTTTGACTTGCGCCCTGTCTTGGCGGTCGGTTTGACCACTTTCTTGACCAGCTTGGGCGGCGCAGGCGTCAGCTCGAATGTCAGCGCGTCATCCTTCAACCCAACGTGGACTTCGCCGCCATGGTTGAGCTTGCCGAACAGCAGTTCCTCGGCGAGCGGCTGCTTGACTTTCTCCTGTAGCAACCGCGCCATCGGCCGCGCGCCATATAGCTTGTCATAGCCCTTTTCGCCCAGCCAGGCACGCGCATCGCTGTCGAACTGGATGTGGACGTTCTGATCAGCCAGCTGCAATTCGAGCTGGAGGATAAACTTGTCCACCACCCGACTGATGACTTCGGTCGGCAAGTACGAAAACGGCACTATGGCATCAAGCCGGTTGCGGAATTCGGGCGCGAACATGCGCTTGACCGCTTCGTCGCCGGCATCTTCCTTTGATACATTGCCGAAGCCGATACCCTGACTTGCCATATCGGCAGCACCGGCATTGGTGGTCATGATCAGCACGACATTGCGGAAATCGACCGTCTTGCCGTGGTGGTCGGTCAGCCGCCCATTGTCCATCACCTGAAGCAGGATGTTGAACAGGTCGGGGTGGGCCTTTTCAATCTCATCGAGCAGCAGCACGCAATGCGGCTGCTGATCGACTGCGTCAGTCAAAAGCCCGCCCTGGTCAAATCCGACATAGCCCGGAGGCGCTCCGATCAACCGCGAGACGCTGTGCCGCTCCATATATTCCGACATGTCGAAACGCTGGATTGGAATGCCCATGATGCTTGCGAGCTGCTTTGCCACTTCGGTCTTGCCGACGCCGGTGGGTCCTGAAAACAGAAAGCTGCCGATCGGCTTGTCAGGATCGCGCAGACCCGCACGACTGAGCTTCATTGCCGAAGACAGCACCCCGATAGCCTTGTCCTGGCCGAAAACAACACGCTTGAGGTCACGTTCGAGATGTTCGAGCACAGTGCGGTCATCCGACGAGACAGACTTGGGCGGAATGCGGGCCATGGTCGCGATCACCGCCTCGATTTCCTTCGCGGTGATGGTTTTCTTGCGCTTGCTCGGAGGCACCAGCATCTGCATCGCGCCAACCTCGTCGATCACGTC
>JANLSP010000004.1:0-1934 GCA_031362485.1 Novosphingobium sp. | reverse complement strand
TGTGGCCGAAATCACGGGCCAGCCAAAGATCAACCTTGTCGGATTCTGCGCGGGTGGCATCACTTCGGCGATGGTCATGAGCTATCTCGCCGCCAAGGGTGATAAACGAGTGAACAGTCTGGCGCTGTGTGTGACCATGCTCGATTTCAAGGATGTCGCCGCACTGGGCGCTTTCCGCCTCCCGGCCATGCTCGGCATGGCTACGTCAACTTCAGCGAAGAAGGGCATTCTGCCCGGCGCAGAACTGGGCAAGTTTTTCACCTGGTTGCGTCCCAACGATCTCGTCTGGAACTATTGGGTCAACAACTACCTGATGGGCGAGAAACCGGCTGCTTTCGATATTCTTGCATGGAACAACGACTGCACCAATATGGCAGCCCAGCTGCACGAGGATTTTCTCGGGCTGTTCGAAGCGAACGCGATCGTCCAGCCGGGCAAGGCGCAAGTGCTTGGCGAGCCGGTGGACCTCGGCAAGCTCACCTGCGATGCCTTTGTGGTCGGCGCAATTACTGACCATCTCACCCCATGGAAGGCCTGCTACCAGGCATCCACACACCTTGGCGCCAAGAACGTGACATTCGCTCTCAGCAACGGCGGCCATGTCGCCGCACTGGTCAATCCTCCCGGCAATCCGAAGGCCTATCATTACATGGGCCCCCGGAATGCGCCCGACGGCGACACCTGGCTCGAGCAATCGCCCAAGCTGCCGGGGAGTTGGTGGGAAAGCTGGAACAAGTGGTGTGCCGAGCGCAGCGGCAAGCTGATCGCCGCGCCGAAGAAGCTGGGCTCCAAGACCTATTCACCGGTTTGCGACGCGCCAGGAACTTATGTAAAACAGTAAGATACGAGCGATTGTGGAAGCCATTGGGGGAAAACGCGGTTTCCAGGTTCAGCTTTGTGTAATTGATGTTACAGTAGAAAAAATAATGGGGTCAGTTTCGCCCTTTACATGGCGGGGGTTGGGACGGTTCAAGTTCACAGGGGTTTTTGTATTGATTTATCAAGCTATTGAAGCCGCTCGTTTTTCGACCCGGCCACTCTTTCATCTCCTCGACACCGGCCAGAAATTAGCCCGTCACGAAAAGAACCCTTTGCGCAACACGGTCGGCATGCGTGCCCTTGCGGCTGCTTGGGAGCTGCCTTCGCGACAGCTCAAACTTTATGACAAGCCGACATACGAGGTTTGGGAGCAACAGGGCGATCAGGAAATTCCGATCCGTGAAGAGCTCATCCAGAGTCTGCCTTTCGCCGACCTGCTGCGCTTCACCGCCGAAGATGGCCGTGACAAGCCCAAAGTGCTGATTGTCGCGGCGCTTTCGGGCCATTTTGCGACACTGCTGCAGGATACTATTCGCGGCTTTGCGCGCGATTTCGATACCTATATCACCGACTGGAAAGACGCACGGCAAGTGCCGCTGTCAGAAGGCGATTTCGGCCTCGATGACTATACATCTTATGTCATGCAGTTCCTCGAGACGCTTGGCCCAGGCACGCATGTAGTCGCCACCTGCCAGGCTGCACCACCTTCGATGGTAGCGACCGCGGTGATGGAAGCGCAGGGCTCGCCTTGCGCGCCAGCATCGCTCACCCTGATGGGCGGTCCGGTCGACACCCGTCTTGGTGAAGACAACCTGCTAAAGAAGCTGACCACGACGCTGCCGCTGGAAATGTTCAAGAAATTGAACATCCACAAGGTTCCCGCTGGCTATCCCGGCGTCGGTCGCCGGGTCTATCCCGGCTTCCTGCAACTGGGCGGTTTCATCACCCTGAACCCGATGCCGCACGTCATGCAGTACAAGAATTTCGTCACCAATACGCTGAAAGGCGATGAGGACGGGCTGGAACGTTTCCGCGATTTTTACGACGAATATTTCGCGGTGCTCGACATGGCGGAAAGCTTCTATGTCGAGACGCTCGACAAGATATTCTTCAAC
>JANLSP010000003.1:0-8549 GCA_031362485.1 Novosphingobium sp. | reverse complement strand
ATCTTCTTCTCGATTTTTGCATTAGCCTTCTCGGCCTTTTTGCGGCGGCTGAATACCTTTCGCATGTAAAGCTGGTCCTTTTGGCTGAGGGTCTTTTCGGCTTCGACGAATTGCTCAGTTTCTTCTTCCAGGATGTGATCGAGATATTCCTCCTTCAGGCCCCTGAAATGGCTGAGCCATCCCGGCGAGGCTATGTCCCTAGCAGCTGCATCTGCCATCAGCTTGTCCAATTTGTGGTGATCGCCAACTGCATGGCGTGCAAACTCGGTGGTTTCGGGATTACGCATGACAGTGGACCAAAGCGACTGCTCCTCCGCTGCAGCGTGGCCGTGAACATCGCGAACAAACTCATCGAACAGCGTTTTGCGCGCAGGATCCTTCGGGTTGGTAGCGTCAATCATTGCGAGCAGCGCGCGATGCTTGTCGTGGTCTTCAACCAGACGCCCAAAGATCGCCGGATTGCCACGGTATTTCGTTGCGGGGGTTGAGCCGATCCGGGCGGGCACGTCGGGCGCAATCGATTTCGCGCGAGCAACTGCGGAGGCCTTGGATGCTTTCTGCTTGGACGGGCTTTCTGGACGAGGCATCGGCGGCTTCCTTGGCATGTGCGAGAAATGGTGAGGGCGAAGCTGCACCGGCTATCGTCTGGTGCTGGCTAAACCCGTATTCAGTTACGGTGGCGAAACGACAACGCCTGAACCCACGATCCGCTCCACGCCAGCGCAAAAAAGGCCGGAGGTTGCCCCCCGGCCTATTCTTGCAGTGATCGAAACCACCCCAAAGCGGAAGAAAGTTCAGCCGCCCTGCACCGTCGCGACGTCAATCTTCAGGCCGGGGCCCATCGATGAGGAGAGGCCGATGCGCTTGAGATATTTGCCCTTGGCGCCTGCCGGCTTGGCCTTGACGATGGCATCGACGAAGGCATCGAAATTGGCGCGGATGGCCTCATCGCTGAAGCTCATCTTGCCGATGCCGGCGTGGATGATGCCGGCCTTTTCGACGCGGAATTCGATCTGGCCGCCTTTGGCTGCCTTGACCGCTTCGGCGACGTTCGGCGTGACCGTGCCGAGCTTGGGGTTGGGCATCAGGCCCTTTGGTCCCAAAACCTTGCCGAGCCGTCCGACCAGGCCCATCATATCGGGCGTGGCGATGACGCGGCCATAATCGAGATTGCCGGCCTGCATGTCTTCGAGCAGGTCTTCCGCGCCGACCTTGTCGGCACCGGCGGCAAGCGCGGCTTCGGCCTTGTCTCCCTTGGCGAAGACGGCAACCTTGACGTCCTTGCCGGTGCCCGAAGGCAGGGTGACCATGCCGCGCACCATCTGGTCCGCATGGCGCGGATCGACGCCGAGGCCCATCGCTACTTCGACGGTTTCGTCGAACTTGGTGGTTTTGACTTCGCGCAGCGTCTTGAGCGCCTCATCGACGCCATAGAGCTTCATGTTGTCGCCCAGCTTGGCGGCAAGAGCTTTGCGGTTCTTGGAAATCTTGGTCATCGGATCAGCCCTCCACCACTTCGAGGCCCATCGAACGGGCAGAGCCTTCGATGATCTTCGTTGCCTGTTCGATATCGTTGGCGTTGAGATCGGCCATCTTCTGGGTGGCGATCTCGGCCAGCTGCGAACGCTTGATCGTTCCGGCGGAGAGCTTGCCCGGCTCCTTCGAGCCCGACTTGAGACCGGCGGCCTTCTTGATCAGAAAGCTGGCAGGCGGGGTCTTGGTGACGAAGCTGAAGCTGCGATCGGCATAAACGGTGATCACCGTCGGGATCGGCATGCCCTTTTCGAGGTCCGTCGTGGCGGCATTGAACGCCTTGCAGAATTCCATGATGTTGACACCGCGCTGACCGAGCGCAGGGCCGATCGGCGGAGAGGGAGTGGCAGAGCCTGCAGCAACCTGCAGCTTGATATAGCCTTCAATCTTCTTGGCCACGAGTGGGCCTCCTTTCTTCCTGTTGGCTGCCCCTGGTTCAGAGCTGAGCCTCAGAGTGAGCGGTCAGGCAGAGGCCGTGAGGCTTCCTCCCGCGTGGATTCTCCCGGACCGGGCCGGAAGAGCGGCGGGCCTTAAGCGAGGCCTAGCCAAAAGGGAAGGGCAAAAACAGTTGCCGCCGCCGGCAAAGCCGCCATATTCGCCGAAATACGATTATGGAGGAATGCCCATGCGCCTCGCATCTGCAATCATGCTTGCCTCGCTGCTGCTCGCGGGAGGCTGCAAGCTCAAGTCAGAGAGCGAAGACCCGGCCGCCGCCGCACCTTCTGCCAGTGCCCCGGTTGCGGCCGCGCCGACCGCCGCCGCCAGCGCCGCGCCGGCAGCTTTCGATCCGGCCAGCGTGCCCGAGGCGAGCGCCAGCGTGCCGCCCTTCCCGATGTTCAAGGACCTCGACGGCCTGGCCCAGATCCTGCGCCCGTCTGATGCCAACCGGCCATTCGACCGGGACTATTTCATCGCTGGCGAGACGCCGATCGCGGTAGAAGGGAAGGTTTTCCGCGGGCATTACAATCTGACGCTCGACCGGCCCTATTCCAGCCTCGAATTCCGCCGCAACTATGAACAGGCCATCGCCGAGCTGGGTGGACGCAAGATCGGCGGCACTGTCTCGACCAATCCCTACCGCATCAAGCTGCAGGAAGCCGGAGCCAAGCCGACCGGGCATTGCTTCATCGATCCGTGCGACGAGGCCGACTTCTACCTCATCCGCCAGGCGGGCAAGGAGTGGTGGATCTCGGTCGCCACCGGATCGTTCCCCTTGCACGGTTATGTGACGGTGCTCGAAAAGCAGGCCATGGCCAAAAGCTATGGCTTCCTAGACGCCAGCGCGCTGAAGTCCGCGCTCGACGCCAACGGCCGAGTTCCGATTTATATCGAATTCGATGTCAACCGCGCGTCCTTGCGTCCCTCTGCGCGGCCGGCAATGGACGAGGTCATCAAGCTGATGCAGCAGAACGCGGCGCTTAAGGTCGTGGTGGAAGGCCACACCGACGACACCGGCGCGCCGGCGCGCAACCTTCCGCTCAGCCTTGCGCGCGCTGAGACTGTGCGAGCCGAACTGATCGTGGCCGGCATAGCGCCGGCGCGGATGAGAGCCGCCGGTTTCGGCACGGCGCGGCCGCTTGCACAAGGCACAAGCGAAGAGGCGCGCGCGCGCAACCGCCGGGTGGAACTGGTGAAGTTCTGATCGCCTAATTCGGCATCTTGCTTTTCCCGGCGGCAGCGGGATCGCGAAGAAAAGGGTTGAGGTCGGTCCACAACGGCAAAGTCGCCGCTTCATTGGCGAGCCGATCCGACAGATACCGGCAGAATTCTGCATTCCCGACGTTGGCGGCCTCTTCCCACCATTGCCGGCCGCCGGGCGTGTTGATGATCGCCAGAAATGCCAGATAATAGCCCTCGCGCATCGAATCGGTGAACAGCCGCTCTCGGCTCTGCCAGAACACGCCTTCGACAATATGGAACAGATTGAAGCCCAGCGTGCTGAAGCGCGCCTGCTGATATCGACTGATGCCGCGATAATTCGCCAGGCCCTGGCTGAGAGTGTCGAACATCGCTTCATCGCTCACACAAAGCATCCACCAGGCGCGCGTCTGGTCGAGTATGTCGCGCTGGGCATTGCCTCTCTCGATTGCGTGAGTCTGGCGCATCTGCATGCCGACAAAGACCAGCGATGCCGGGATCAGCAGGACGCTGATGACTTGGGCGATCAGGCTTAATTGTTCAAGCGTCATGCGGCAGCCCTCCGTGGAACGCTGCCGCAATGTGGATCAAAAAACTGCCAGAAAGAAGCGAAAACCGTGCCTTTGCGGCAGCGACTTACTTCGACAATTCGACTTGCTCGAAATCGAGTTCCACCGGTGTTGCCCGGCCGAAGATCGAAACCGACACCTTGACCCGGTTTTTGTCGAAATCGAGCTCTTCCACCACGCCGTTGAAGCTGGCGAAGGGCCCGTCGAGCACCTTGACCGAATCGCCGATCTCGTAATCCACCGAAATGTGTTTCTTGGGCTCGGCAGCGGCGGCATCCCGGGCACCGAAATAGCGCGCGGCCTCGCGGTCGGAAATTGGCTGGGGCTTGCCGCTGGACCCGAGAAAGCCGGTGACCTTGGGGGTGTTCTTGACCAGGTGATAGACATCATCGGTCAGCACCAGCTTGGCCAGCACATATCCGGGCATGAACTTGCGCTCAACCTGCACCTTCTTGCCACGCTTCACTTCGGTGATGGTTTCGGTTGGCACTTCGACCGATTCGACGAGCTGGGTCAGACCCATGCGCTCGGCTTCCGAAATGATCGACTCGCGAACCTTGTTCTCGAAGCCGGAATAGGCGTGAATGATATACCAGCGGGCCATATTTCTCTCTTGGCTAATTAGGAGGCGAGCGACAGCAACTGCTGCACGACCCAGCCGAACAGCGAGTCGACGCCGAGGAAGAAGATCGCAAGGACAGTCATCATGATCGCCACGAAAATTGCTGTCGTGGTGGTTTCCTGGCGGCTCGGCCAGATGACCTTGCGGCCTTCGGCCTGCACCTGGCGCACGAATTCGCCGGGCGAGGTGCGCGATTTGGCGGGACGATCTTCCATTGTATTCTCCTGCCTTCCACCATAGGTCCAGCGCCGCCCCGGCCTGTTTGCCGGGAGGGGCTTTGCGTCTCCGATGTCGGAATTGGAAGGCGATCTAGCGCCCGGCTGGCGCTTTGGCAAGCCGGGCCATGATGCTGCGCGATGTGCGGTGCACAACCTCGGCGTCAACGGGCAGTTTCGACGGCGGCACATAACCGATATACCACAGGTAATCCGCCCCGCCGGCGGGGCCAAACTGGCTGAGATCGGGCCTCGTCTTTCGAGCCAGCAGGATGCGCTGCGAGGGATCCTGAAAGCGCGCGCCGCCTTCGCGGATCTGCAGCATGTGGACGCCGGGTTCGGCAAAATGGGTGTTGACCAGCGCGTCGCGGCGCACCGTCGCATAGCTTGGAATGTGCTGGAAAGTGTCGGTCTTCCAGTCGCCGGTATCCGTGACCACGGCGGCGGCGATACGAGCGCCTTGCGGGACATGATCGAGCGCCTTCAGCATGGCTTCGACATCGCGGGATTCGGCATGCCAGGCGCTGGCGGTGACGGCGAGCCGCACGAGAAACAGCAGCGCCGAACCCCACAGGATCAGGCGCGGCGGCGCCCAGTCGATCGCCATGCACCCCGCGCTCAGCGCCACGGCAATGAGGCGATAGTCGGTATAGTCGCCGCCGCCCAGATGGCGCGGCAAGGCGAGCGAGAGCACCGCGAACAGCACGGCAGCCCAGGCCAGCCGCCCATCCCAGCGGCGCGCGGCGGCTGCCAGCGCGAATGCGGCAAGCAGGATGCCAAGGCTATAGCTGTCAAGCGTCCAGTCGCGGTCACGCAGCGCCATGAACCAGATCGACAGCTTGAAGTTTGCGACATTCGGGCCGTATTCGAACAGCCCCAGCGGCCCCTCACCACCTGCCAGGAACGTAATCGCCGGAAAGATCAGCGGCCATGGCGCAACGAAGGCCCACAAGCTGCGTTGGCGATGCCATTCATAGCCGAAAACAAGTATGCCCAGAACGCCCCAACCGGCGAGATGGCACAGCCAGACCAGCCAGCCGATCGGCACGAACAATGCCCAGCGCCAGCGCCATCTCTCCAGCCGCACCCACAACGCAAACGCGAGCAGCGCGAATGCGAAAGCGAGGCTGAAATTGAGAAAACCGATCACCAGCGCGGGAGACCAGATCGTCGCGAATGCCAGCATGGTGCCCACGCCGATCCGGCGGCGCAGGGTCCATTCCACCGCGATCATCGCCAGGCCGGTGAGCGGGGCGATGATCCCGGCGATCAGCTTTGCCGCAGTCTCCAGCCCGAACAGCTTGGCGAGCGGCCATATCAGCAGGTCTGCCCCCAGATTACCCGACCAGCGCCAAGTGAAGCTGTAATAGCGGCGCAGCCATGCGCTCGCCCCGCCATCTAGCATCACGTGATAGCGTGCCAGATGCGAGGGGAAGTCGGACATCTGCGGCATGGCGGCGACCAGCACCGGCAGGCAGGACAACAGCGCCAGCGCCGCGGCCAACCACAAGGCCTCGCGGGGGCCAGCGGGTGCCAGCAGCCAGTGGCTCCGGATTCTTTTCAGCCAGGCAGCGCGTGCTGTCATGCCCTGTCATCCCTCCCTTGAACGTCTGTCCTAAACGCTGCGGCGCACTCGCGAAAGGGGCCTTTCGCATTTGCAGCATTCGCTGCTTGGCAATCGCAAACTCTTGCGGCAACCTGAAACGGTCAGGAGATGCGATGCAGGCTGATTCGAGCGTGAAATTCGATGAAATGAGCACCGGCGAGGGCGCGGTGCGCAGTGCCTATTGCGACTATGACGAATGGCTGAACGAACAGCGGCCCGGGTGGCTTCGCCAGCAAAGCGAGGAAGCCGAACGATTTTTCCGCCGTACCGGGATCACCTTCAATGTCTATGGCGCCAATGACGGCGAAGAACGCCTGATCCCGTTCGATGTCGTGCCGCGTATCATCGCCGCCGCCGAATGGCGCAAGCTGGAACGCGGAATTGCTCAGCGGGTGCGCGCGCTCAACGCTTTCCTGCACGATATCTATCACCGTCAGGAGATCGTGCGCGCTGGCCGCCTGCCCGAGCGGATGATTGCCAGCAACCCGGCCTTTCTGCCGCAGATGGTCGGGTTCGAGCCGCCGGGTGGCATCTACACCCACATTGTCGGGACCGACCTGGTGCGCACCGGTCCGGACGAATTCCTCGTGCTGGAAGACAACGCGCGCACGCCTTCGGGCGTCTCCTACATGCTCGAAAACCGCGAAACCATGATGGCAATGTTTCCCGAGCTGTTCACCCGCATTCCGGTGCGCCCAGTCTCGGACTATCCGCGCCGCCTCGCGCGCAGTCTGGCGGCCTGCGCGCCCGATGCGGTACGCGGCGACAGTGACCATCGCCCGGTCATCGCGGTGCTGACCCCGGGGATTTATAACTCCGCCTATTTCGAACACTCGTTCCTCGCCGACCAGATGGGCGCAGAACTGGTCGAAGGCAGTGACCTGCGCGTCGTCGATGGCCGCATCGCCATGCGCACCACGCGCGGCTATCAACCAATCGACGTGCTCTATCGCCGGGTCGATGACGACTATCTCGATCCTTTGTCGTTCAATCCCACCAGCGTGCTGGGCGTCTCGGGCATCATGGACGTCTACCGCGCCGGGGGCGTCACCATTGCCAACGCGCCGGGAACGGGCATCGCCGACGACAAGGCAATCTACAGCTACATGCCCGAGATCATCGAGTTCTACACCGGCGAGAAGCCGCTGCTCGGAAATGTGCCGACCTGGCGCTGCGCCGAGGCCGATGCGCTGGCCTATGTGCTCGACAACCTCGCCGAACTGGTGGTCAAGGAAGTTCACGGCTCGGGTGGCTATGGCATGCTGATCGGGCCGGCTTCGTCCAAGGCGGAACTTGCCGGGTTCGCCAGAAAGCTCCGCGCAAAGCCGGAATGTTACATCGCTCAGCCGACGCTGGCGCTCTCGACTGTGCCGATCCTGACCAAGGCGGGCCTTGCGCCGCGCCATGTTGACCTGCGGCCCTTCGTGTTGGTCTCGCCCGGAGGCATCGACATCACGCCCGGAGGCCTCACCCGGGTGGCGCTGAAAGCCGGATCGCTGGTGGTCAACTCGTCGCAAGGCGGCGGCACCAAGGACAGCTGGGTGCTGGAGGACTAGCTTGAATCGCCATTCAACTCATGACGGCATGCCCGGATCCCGCCAATGCTAGGCCGCACCGCAAACGGCATATTCTGGATGATGCGCTATCTCGAGCGCGCGGAGAACACCGCGCGGCTGCTCGATACTGGCTTCCGGCTGGCGCTGACCAAGGGGCAGAGCGCGGCGCGTGACGAATGGCGTTCGGTGCTGGTCACCACCGGCCTCGACAAGGCTTTCGATCGCAGGCATGCCGAATCGACCGGACCCGCGGTCACCAATTTCATTCTGCGCGACTCGAGCAATCCCGGCAGCGTGCTGGCGATGTTCGATTCCGCGCGGACCAATGCGCGCACAGTGCGCACGGCAATAACCCGCGAGGTCTGGGAAGCGACAAACGAAGGCTGGATGGTGCTGAACGATCTGCTGGCGCGCCCGGTCAAGGCGACCAACATAGGCGAAGTGCTCGCAGCGATCCGTCGCCAGACCACCCAGGTCCGCGGCGCGATGGACGGTACCATGCTGCGCAACGAAATCTTCAATTTCGCCCGGATCGGCACGTTTCTGGAACGCGCCGACAACACTGCGCGGATCCTCGATGTGAAATACCACGTTCTGCTTCCCTCAATCAGCTGGGTCGGCTCGACCCTCGACAACACGCAATGGGAAACCGTGCTGCGCTCGGTGGCGGGCGAGCGCGCCTACCGCTGGCTCAATTCCGGGCAGATGGATGCGCGCGGGATTGCCGAATTCATCATTCTCGATGGCCGGTTCCCGCGCAGCCTCAGATTCTGCTTCGATAAGCTGGGAAGCAACATGCTAAGTTTGGCC
>JANLSP010000702.1:0-4768 GCA_031362485.1 Novosphingobium sp. | reverse complement strand
GCTATTGGCAAGGCCAAGGTCGCAATCGGTAAGGAGACTGAGAGCCCCGAGCTGATCGTCGAAGGCTCAAAGCAGCAGGCCAAGGGCCAGGCGCAGAAGATCGTTGGTGATGCCAAAGGCAAGCTTGGCGACAAGGTCTGATCGCATGGCAACCGGGGGCTCGGCAGGGTCCGGCTTGAATCGGTGCCCTGATCTGCCCCTGACAGTGGTTAGTAAAAATGGCCAGCAGAGTTCAAGGTAATTCTGTTGGCCATTTTGATAAATTACGACGTTAATTCAAGTATATTGTAATAATATGTGCAGATCATGGAACAATTTCTAGCCGGAATGGTTTAACCGCCGATAATACGATCTTTTTCGATCCAGGAGCTTCCAAAATGCGCAGATCAATTTTCGCGGCGTCCATCGCCGCGGCCGCCCTTTTACCTTCCATAGCCTATGCTCAATCAAATTGTGAGCGCCAGCGCTCCAATCGGGTTGTCGGTACTGTGGCCGGCGCGGTGGTCGGCGGAGTATTGGGCAATGTGATTGCCGGGCAGGGCGACAAGACCGTCGGAACAGTAGTCGGCGCCGGTGTCGGCGGTGTGATTGGCAACCAGGTGAGCAAGCCCTCCGGCGATTGCAGCCGCGCGTTTGGCTATTACGACGAAAACAATCGCTGGCACGCCACCGGCGTCAATCCATCTGATGCGCGTGGCTATTACGATCGCAACGGCGATTGGGTCGATGGTGCACCCAATGGTCGTTATGGCGATGGAAATCGCTGGATTACAAACTCTGGCGCGACGCGCGGCGAAGGTTATTACAGCGCTCAGGGCGGCTGGGTTCCGGCTTCGGCCAACGGCTATTATGACCGCAACGATCAGTGGATCGCCGGTTCGGAAACCGGCTATTATGATGCGAACGGTCGCTGGATCGCTAATGCGAATGTCCGGACTGCGCAGGGTGATCGCCGCGCCGATGCCTATGGGTATTATGATGCTCAGGGTATGTGGCATGCCAATTCGGTCGAGCGAGGCAGGGCAACCGGCTATTACGATCGCGACAATAACTGGGTCACCGGCACGCCCAACGGCCATTATGATGAGCGCCGCAACTGGGTTCCGCACCGCGACGATGGTTCGTCCAGCGGATCCTATGACAGCCAGAACCGCTGGATCCCGGCATCGTCGAACGGCTATTACGACAATGGCGGCCAGTGGATCAGCGGTACGGCCAGTGGCTATTATGACCAGCGCGGCCGTTGGGTGGCAGGTGTCACCACCGGTCGTTACGATGCGAACGGCGTATGGATTGCCGGCAGTGCAAGCGGTCGCCGCGATGCCAATGGCGTTTGGATCGCCGATCCGCAGACCGGATACTATGATCGCAACGGACGCTGGCATGCTGGCGAAACTTCCGGCTATTATGACAGCCGCGGGCGCTGGATATCGACAGCAGTTCAGCAGGGCGGAATGGACCAGATTGGTCCAAGGCGCGGAATCCTTACCCAGGTGAGCTGGCTGGAACAGTATGTCCGCAACGCCAGTATGCAGCGCACATTGAGCCGCCGCGAGACCTATAGCGCGCAAACCGAACTGCGCTCGATCCGCAGCCGCGAACGCTACATGCGGCATGACCGCTCGGGCGGTCTCCATGTCCGTGACGAAGCTCAACTCCAGGTCAGGATTGACCGCTTGCGTGATCGGCTGCGGATCAACTGATCCCCCCGCAGTCAACCTGAAAACCGTGTCTGCTGCCTTCCCCCCCGCTGCAGCAGGCACTGTTCGGCCCGTCATCCAGTTCATTCTGGGTGGCGGGCCTTCCCTTTTAACGGACTTCGTTGCGGTTCAACTCGATTTGGATGCAACGATCTACCGTCATCATGCCAGGGTGCGGGATATGACGTCGTGAAAACATCATTCGGGGCAACTGGATGCGCACGTGGTGATCTGCGAAGCCGATCCCGGAACGCGTGTGACGGTCACCAACTGCGCCGCATTGCCTGACCCATCGGAATTTCTTGCCGCCGAGGCTGTTTAGGCAGGGGTCGACGATATTTGCCCTTCTGGCAAATCCGGTCGCCTGGCAGCCGCCGCGTCGCCACGAATGGCGCCGCAATGATAATCGATTTTTTTAGGTCGCGAATGTGACCGGGCTGATCGCCGCGGTGGTCCGGAGCAGCGGCCGTCAGGTCCTTCAACTTTGCTGCCGGATGGTGCGCCATGCGGGTCGTCCGGTTGCTCAGATCAGATTTCCGGCGGCAAGGCCTGGCGGCCGATATGGTAGGATAGACGAATCTCGGTGCCGGTCTGCGCACTACTGGTGATATCGAACGTGCCGCCCAGTTCATGCGCAAATGCATTCATCAACTGAAAACCCATCGCTCCCGTCTCGCTTTCTGCATCGAAACCAACTCCGTTATCGGTGACGCAAAGTTCGGCCTCTTCGTCACCGTCAACGCTGAATTTGAGAGAAACTTCGCCGCCGTTGCGGCCGGGAAACGCATGAGAATAAACATTGGACACGGCTTCAACGGCGAACAGTCCGAGCGGCAACGCGCTGTCAAGCGGCACGGATACGGCGCTGGAATCGCAAAAGTATTTGACCTTGATCCGGTCGCGATACCAGATGCGCATAATGGCACAGAGCTCTGCCATCAGCCGGTCAAGATCAAGGCTGCCCTGGGTGCATTCGTCTGACTGTTCATACACCAGTCGGTGGATCATCGCCAAAACTCCCATGCGCGAATGCGCATGGTGGAGCGCTTCGCTGACCGCGGGATCCTGAACATTCCTTGCCTGCATGCGGAGCAGGCTGCTGATGATCTGGAGATTATTCTTGACCCGGTGGTGAACCTCGCGGGTCAGCGTCTTCTGAACCCGGGCGCGATCGGCGAACACCAGCGCCAGATTGTCGAGGTCCTGGCTAAGTTCCACCATTCCTGGTGGTGCGCGGGTGAAAGCGGGCGTTCCAGGCACGTAATTTCCGCCAGCGATCTGTGCCGCCTGCTCGCGCAACATGGTAATCCAGTGCTCCATTGCTCAAGCCCTCTCTACAGAGCGGGCCTTGCCCATTGGCTTTTCAAACAGGGCATCACCCTCTGGGCCTTCGATCAACAGCGCCAGAGCCTTGCGCCCACGCGCAAGGCGACTTTTGACCGTGCCCACGGCACAGCCGATGATCGTGGCGGCTTCTTCATACGATGCGCCATTGGCGCCGATCAGAAGCAATACTTCGCGCTGTTCCAGCGGCAGCTTTTGCAACGCCCCGGCCACATCGCTGAGATGGATGGCATCCTGCTGTGCCGGAGCTTCGACCAGCATTCGCTCGGCAACCTCCGGATCCCAGCTGGTCATTCGCTTGTCTTTGCGCAGCGCTGTATAAAACTGGTTGCGGAGGATCATGAACATCCACGCGCGAAAGTTGGTGCCAGGCGTGAAACTGGCCCGTGCTGCCCAGCCGCGCAGCATGGCTTCCTGCGCCATATCGTCTGCTATGTCGCGCCAGCCACATAGACCGCGCGCAAACGAACGCAGGGATGGTATCAGCGCAAGCATGTCATCCCGGAATTTCTGGTCGGCTGCCAGAGTCTCGGGTGAAGCGCTTGACCCGTCTGGCGGTTGGGTCACTGCTTCGTGCCGCGATTAGCCGCCGCAATCTTTGCATCTATCTCTTCGAGAATACGCAGGAAATCCTCTGGTATCTCTTCACTGGCAATCGATTGGTGCAACTGTTGCAAAGCGGCCGAGACCGGATCGAACGCCGTATCGACTTTTGGCATTTTCGAACCTTTCCGTGGTGGGATCTGAGCCATGCTGTCCTGCTCTGGAGGAGTATTCCGTGGTTAAACGGGTGAGAATGGATTAAGTTGCGTGCCTGTGGAACATTTCTGTCTCTTTGTCGTTTCCACTATGCAGCGAAGGAGTAAAAATGTCACTGACTGCCGAACTCGGGCCAGCACTTCCCTTTCTTCGCCGTTATGCGCGTGCAATGACCGGAGCTCAAACGCTGGGCGATGCCGCTGTGCGCGAAGTGCTCGAGGCATTGCTTTTAGCGCCAGCCGAGTTTGATAACGGCTTACCCCCCCGCCAGGAATTATACCGTGTTTTCCACCGCTTGTGGGGTGGATTAGCCAGAGGCAGTGAGGGAGCTGGTGCCATTGCCAGTCTTTCGTTGCGTTCCCGCCAGTCATTGCTGCTTACGACTATGGAGGATTTCACGATTCCTGAAGCAGCAGTAATTCTCGGCAGGACGGTTGCTGACGTCACTGCGGAGATCGCTAGCGCGCGAGAGGCCATATCGGACATCCTCCGCTCTAGGGTCATGATCGTGGAAGATGAATCGATCATCGCACTGCACATTAAATCTATTGTCGAAGATCTCGGGCACGAAGTTGCGGGGATTGCGCGCACTCACAGCGAAGCGGTAGTCATGGCCGTCAAGACCAGTCCCGAATTGGTACTGGCCGATATCAGCCTGGCAGATGGGTCGAGCGGTATCGATGCGGTCAAGGAGATACTTGCGCTCGTTGATGTGCCGGTTATTTTCATCACCGCATTTCCCGAGAGGCTGCTGACCGGCGAACGACCTGAGCCCACTTACCTTATTACCAAACCCTTCAGCCCCGAAACCGTTGCCGCGACGATTGGTCAGGCGCTGCTTTTTCATCGGGAAATGACTTCCGCCTCAGCCGGCCCTGCTGCGATGGTTTCGAATGGTCACGCACCCAACCCGCGTAAGGACTTTGATACGCCGGAAGCTTTGTTGGGTGATCCCGAACTCAACG
>JANLSP010000645.1:0-17106 GCA_031362485.1 Novosphingobium sp. | reverse complement strand
GAAACGTCGACGATGCCGAAGCCCTGCGCCTGGACTTGTGCCATGACTTCGCCGGCGTTGGTGCGGTCCATGTCGTAAGTCACTTCGAGCTCCCGTTCTGTCGATGCGACGCATTTGACGAACGCGGGGTGAGCCGGCAGTGTCCCGATATCGCGATCAAGCGTCAGCACAACGACCTTCTCGCGCGCCATCTCGACCAGTTCGCGCGTCGTCTTGTTGGCAATCACCCTGCCGCCATTGATGATGGCGATCCGTTCGCACAATTGTTCGGCTTCTTCGAGGTAATGGGTGGTCAAAACCACTGTCACGCCCGAGGCGTTCATTTCCTCGACCAGTTCCCAAAGCTGCCGGCGCAGTTCGACATCGACCCCCGCTGTCGGCTCATCGAGCACCAGCACTGGCGGCTGATGCACAAGAGCTTTCGCAATCAGCAGCCGCCGCCGCATGCCGCCCGAAAGCGTGCGCGAATAGGCGCTCGCCTTGTCCTCCAGATGCACCGCGCGGAGCAGCTCCATTGAACGCCGCAAGGGCTTTGCCACGCCCCACAAGCCAGCGGTGTTTTCCAGCACTTCGAATGGCGTGAAGAACGGGTCGAACACCACTTCCTGCGGCACGATACCGATCGAGCGCTTGGCGTTGCGCATCTGGGAATCGATGTCGAAGCCCCAGATGCTTGCCGTTCCCGAAGTCTTGCGCACCATGCCTGCGAGGATGTTGATCAACGTCGATTTTCCCGCGCCATTGGGGCCGAGCAGGCCGAAGATACCGCCTTGCGGCACGTCGAACGAAACGCCGTCCAATGCCAGTTTGCCCGGCGCCTTGCCCGAGGGGTCATAGCGCTTGACGAGGTTCTGGATCGATATTGCGGGCGGGAGTGTCATGCCGAGGCATGTGGGGCAGGAATGCGCCAAGGTAAAGGCCAGTTCAGCCTGCTACCATCAGCCTACCAGACCGGGCCCTGCTCGGCTTCCATCTTGGCCAGTTGGCTGCGCGACCAGCGATCATTCGGGTTGAGCTGCACGGCTCGCGCATAGTCGGCATAGGCCAGATCCTTCTGGCCCAGCTGCACCTGGCAGCGCGCGCGGTTGGCCCACGCTTCGGCATTGTCCCACTGCAATTCAATCGCGGTGGTGTAATCGCCGATGGCAGCGGGACACTGCTTGCGCTGGCTGTATATCGCGCCGCGCAACACATAGGCCTGCACCATGTCGGGCTTCAGCGAAATCGCACGGGTCAGATCGGCTATGGCAAGGTCGAGGCGGCCTTCCTGGCGATAGACCAGCCCGCGAATCTGATAGGCGGCGGCATCATCGGGCAGCAGCGCGATGACGCGGGTGAGGTCGGCGGCGGCGCGGTCGAACTGGCCGAGTTTGCGGTAGTGCAACCCCCGGCTGTAGTATGCTGCGGTGTAGGCCGGATCGAGCAGCACCGCCCGGGTGAAATCGATGATTGCCGGGTCACTTCGCCCCAGTTCGCCCTGGGCAAAACCGCGCTCGTAGAAGTAGCCCGCTGAATCGCTGCGAAGCGCGATCGCCCGGCCCAGATCGATCAGCGCACCGTCCCACTGGCGCCTGGCATTGCGCAATCTGCCCCGGTTGTACCATGCCTTGGAATCATTCGGGTTGAGCGCAATCGCTTTGGCATAGTCGGCCAGCGCACGTGTGTCGTCGCCCTTGACGTGCCAGGCATTGGCGCGATTGACATGGGCGTCGCCGTGCTGCGGGTTGAGCGCAATTGCAGCGGAATAATCAGCGATTGCGCGGTCTGGTGCCCCGTCGCCGAGATGGCGATTGCCCCGGTTGAACAGAGCGTCGGCATAGTCTGGCTTGAGGTAGATCGCCTGGCTGAAATCGGCCACTGCGCGCTCGTTCAGGCCCTTGTCGGCATTGGCTATGCCGCGGATATTGTAGGCAAAGGCATAGTCGGCCTTGATCCGGATGGCGCGTGTCGCGTCGGCTATCGCCTGATCGGGCTGGCCCTTGGCGCGGTAGGCAAAAGCGCGATTGGCCAGATCCTTGGCGAGATCGACCGGACTGTCGCGGTCTTCTTCGAGCAACGCGGTGCAGGCGGCGATGGCCGCATCGGGCGCGGCAGCGGCGCCATGGCAGGCTTCACGATTGCCGGCATGCTGCCCCCAGGCGGGAGCAGACAGGCCAAGCACGGCGATCAAGATCGGCAGACTACGCATAATGCCGAGGTGATAGACCGGATATGGTAGAGGAAGTATGAAGCCCGCTGGAAAAGTGGCGGCGGACTTGCTATCGCGTGGCTCATGATCAACCCGCCCGAAACCACCCTCACCCCCACCGCCCGCGTCAGATGCGACGGCGCGTCCGACATCGCTCCCGCTCTCGGCCACCCGCGCGTCTGGCTGGAGATCGACGAGCGCGGCTATGTCGATTGCGGTTACTGCGACCGGCGCTTTGTGCTGGCAGGCGGGCCGGCAGACGGCGCGGATCAGGCAAGCTTGCCGGATATCGCCTCTGGCACTAGCCGCTGAAGCCCCTATATTCACAGGCATGACCAAACCCGACCCGCGCTCGCTGCTCTATCGCCAGCTTGATCCCGCCGATGCCCAGGCGCTTGCCCGCGAAACGCTGAGCAACTGCGACGACGGCGAACTCTACATGCAGTTCACTGCCTCCGAAGCCTTTGGCTTTGACGATGGCCGTCTGAAAACCGCCGACTATTCGCGCGATGCCGGCTTCGGCTTGCGCGGGGTTTCGGGCGAGATGACCGGCTTTGCCCATGCCAACGAGATTTCCGCCGGCGCGATCTGCCGCGCCGGCGAGACGCTGCGCTTGCTCGATCCGGCGAACGGAAAATCCGCCGGTCCGCCCCGGCAGAATAACCGTCATCTTTATACCGACGCCTCACCGCTCGACGCCGTGCCGTTCGAAGACAAGGTCAGGTTGCTCGAAGCAATCGACAAGGCCGCGAGGGCGCGTGATCCTCGTGTTTCGCAGGTTTCGGCCAGCATCACCGGCTCATGGTCGGTGGTCGAGATTGTCCGCGCCGACGGCTTCGTTGCCACTGATGTCCGCCCCCTCGTGCGGCTCAACGTCGGCATTGTCGCGGAAAGCAATGGCCGGCGCGAAACTGGCAATTTTGGCATGGGCGGGCGTTGGCTCTATGACGACTTGTTCAAGACCGAAAACTGGAACCGCGCAATTGACGAGGCGCTGGATCACGCACTGACCAATCTCGAGAGCGTCGATGCCCCGGCGGGCGAAATGACTGTTCTGCTTGGCCCCGGCTGGCCCGGCGTATTGCTCCACGAAGCGGTCGGCCACGGCCTTGAAGGCGATTTCAACCGCAAGGGCACCAGCGCCTTTTCGGGCCGCATCGGCGAGCGAGTCGGCGCTCCGGGAGTGACCGTTGTTGATGACGGGTCAATTGCCGGGCGGCGCGGTTCGCTGTCAATCGATGACGAAGGCACGCCCAGCCAGGAGAACGTGCTGATCGAGGACGGCATCCTCAAGGGCTATATGCACGACCGCCTGAACGCCCGGCTTATGGGGGTCGCCCCCACCGGCAACGGGCGCCGCGAAAGCTATGCACATGCGCCGATGCCGCGGATGACCAACACTTTCATGCGGGGCGGCAACGACGATCCCGCCGAGCTCTTGTCGCGCATCAAGAACGGCATTTACGCCAAGAGCTTCGGCGGCGGGCAGGTTGATATCGTCTCGGGCAAGTTCGTCTTCACCTGCACTGTCGCCTACAAGGTCGAGAACGGCAAACTTGGCGCCCCGATCAAGGGCGCCACGTTGATCGGCGATGGCCCATCTGTGCTTACCCGCGTCACCGGCATCGGCAATGACATGGCGCTGGATGAAGGCGTCGGCGTGTGTGGGAAGGGCGGGCAGAGTGTGCCTGCCGGAGTCGGCCAGCCGACACTGCTGGTCGAAGGGCTGACCGTGGGGGGAACGGCCTGATTCTTGCGCGCCGGATTTCAGGTGGCGTTCACAAAAGTGTGATAGTCTCGGTGGCTGATAAGCAAAGGAGCATAGTTATGCGTAAGATCGCTATAGCCCTTGTCGGCGCTGCCGCGTTGCTGACCGGCCCCGCGCTTTCGGCGAAGGAACGCCTCACCGGCGAGCAGCAGCTCGAAAAGATGCTTGAAGGCCGCGTCGCTGGTCAGCCGGTTAGCTGCATCCCGCTGCACCGAACTTCCAGTTCGCGCATCATCGACCGAACTGCAATCGTCTATGACAGCGGCCGAACGATTTATGTGAATCGTCCGCGCCATCCCGAATCGCTCGATTCTGACGACGTCATGGTCACCCGGCTGCACTCCAGCCAGCTTTGCCGGCTCGACACCGTGAGGCTGCACGATCGCAGCGGTTTCTGGTATTCAGGCTTCGTCGGACTTGAGGATTTCGTTCCCTACACCCGGGTAGCCCGGGCCAACTGAGCCCTTGCGTCCGCGCCCGGCAGCAAGGGCGCTGCTCGCGCTGTTCTATGCCGCCGCCGGGGTGTTGCATCTGGTCTTGCCCGCGCCGTTCATCGGGATAACCCCGTATTGGGTTCTCGCGCCCGGCCCAGTGGTCACGCTTACCGGAATTGCCGAGATTGCCGGGGCAGCCGGGTTGATCCAGCCGTGGTCGATGCCTCTGCGGCGCGCAGCAGGCTGGGGCCTTGCCGCTTACGCACTTTGCGTCTGGCCCGCCAATTTCAACCATATGTTGTTCGATCTCGCCCGGGCTGACGGCGGACTGGGGCTGGCCTATCATGTGCCGCGCCTTGCCGCGCAGCCCTTGCTAATCTGGCTGGCGCTGTGGGCGGGCGGGGTGACTGACTGGCCGTGGCGGCGCTGAACGATCAGTTCTTTGCCCGGCCAAGCGCCGCAACCGCCTCGGGCGTGTTGTCGGTGAACAGTCCATCGATACCGGCGGCGACGTAGGCCCGGATTTCGCTTGCCAGATCGCCGACTGCGGCCGGATTGGCGCCGCTGCGAAGGTCTGCTGGCAGGAACGTGTTTTCACGGCGGAATGTCCAGGAATGGACCTTGAGCCCGGCGGCGCGGGCATCGCGCACCAGTTCGGTGGGCGTCCCGAGACTGCCGTCGGTCTGACGCGGGATCACCAAAGCCTTTTCGGGCCCGATAGCATCTGCATAGCGGGCAATCGCCGCCAGCCCTTCGCGCGACATCATGCTTCGATAGGTCAGTCCAGGGCGATCGGCAGGCCCGCCTTCGGCGGCGACAAGCTGCACCAGCGGTAGCTGCGTCCGCTCTCGCAGCGCAATTAGATTGCCCACTTCGAAGCTCTGGATGAACACTGGCGCGTGCCTGCCACGATAGCCATAGCGATCGAGCAATGCCAGCATCGGGCCTTGGTGCGGCAGCCCGATCGCGGCGAAATAGGCAGGATGCTTGGTTTCAGGATAGACGCCCAGCGGCACGGCGCGCCCATTGTTGAGGCGCGCGAGCATATCGAGAATCTCCTCGAAAGTCGGCACTAGCTCCTTGCCATCATGCACGCGGTTTGCCGGGCGCAGCTGCGGCAAGCGTTCGCGGGCGCGCAGGTGGCGCAGTTCGGCAAGCGCGAAATCCTCGGTGAACCAGCCGGTGACCGCCACGCCGTCGATGGTCCGGGTGGCCTTGCGCGCGGCGAATTCGGGCCGCTGGGCAACGTCAGTGGTGCCCGAAATTTCGTTCTCGTGCCGGGCGACCAGCACGCCGTCGCGCGTCAGCACGAGATCGGGCTCGATAAAGTCCGCACCCGCCTCGATCGCGGCCCGGTAGGCAAGCAGGGTATGCTCGGGATATTCGCCGGAAAGCCCCCGGTGGGCCACGATGATCGGCCGCACTGCGGGATTCATTGCAGCCTCCGGAAACGGTGCGGCGGTCGTGCACCCGGCGAGGCAGAGAATCGCAAGCAGGCCCATGCGCATGCGGCCAATATGGCGTACCGATTGCGACGGTTTCGCGACGGTTGGCCTGCGAAACGGATCAGCTCGCCGCCTTGTCCTTGGCATGGACGACGCCGGTCAGCTCCTCAAAGAGCATCACGCTTGTCGGATCGAGATTGAATGCGGGCGACATCGGCATGGCGGCGGTATCGCGCATGGCGAACATGTTTGCGATCACCCCGTCGGGATCGTCGGTCTCCAGATCATAGATCGCCAGATACTTGTTGAGCGCAGTGCCCATCGAGACCGAATGCAGCGTGAATCGCTGGGCGGCGGTGAAGCCGGGCAGGGCGCACAGGTCTTCGAGGTGTTGGCCGGAATACCAAGAGTTGAATTCTTCATCCTGGCCCACGAAGGGTTCCGAAAAGACGAGCATCTTGAAACGGCGCATGGTCTTGGCAGTCCCCTTTCCAATCGGCATTTTCCGCGCAACATTGCCGCAGCGGTCGCCAACCTGCAAGCCACATGGCCACGCAATGGCCTTGCAAGTTCCGCCCGATGCGCGAGACTGGAGATTGAAAAGACACATGGGAGCGAATGATGCAATTTCCTGGAACTCCGTCCGACGCTTTGCCTGAAGTCCTTGGCACCGGAAAAAGCGATGCCGATTTCATCTTCCTGTCGCTGTCGGGGCGTGATCCTACCGGACGCGATGCGGATTATATCGCCTGGCATACGCTCGATCACCGGCCCGAGCAGTATCGCCTTGTGGGTATCCGCAATTCGATGCGGCTGGTTTCAACTCCCGAGGCGCGCGCCGCCCGGGCGGCTAATCTCGCGCCTTACGACGCGGTCGACCACATCATGACCTATCAGTTCGCCGATACCTCCTCGATGCCGGAATTTATGGAACTCGGCGCTGCGCTCGATCGCGGCGGACGCATGGCGCACCGGCTGCCGAGCATTGATTACCTGACCGCGGATATAGCCGGGCGGATCGCCGCACCGCATGCGCTCGCCGGAGCTGATGTGATCCCATGGCGGCCGGCAGTGGGGGTCTATGCCATCATTGAGGACGGCTATGCCTCGCCCGAGAGCCTGATCGACGTGCCCGGGGTTGCCGGCATCTGGTGGTTTCGCGGCTCGGCAGACTTGCCGCCCTATGGCACCCGCTCCGCCGGCAAACAGATCACTTACTGCTACTGCGACGAAGACCCAGTGGCGGTCGCCGCAGATCTGGGAGCGCGGATGAAAGCGCGTTGGGCCACAGGCGAGGTCAAAGGCCTGCTTGCCGCGCCGTTTTACACGGCGGTGCCCTATGACTGGGCCAGCCGCTTGCCCTGATCAGCCCAGCAGCGTGCTCGCATCGCCGCAGGCGTGGCGCGCGGCGAGCCAGCCGTGGGTCATGCCGCGCGCATTCGAGATGCCGCTCTGCATGACTGCTCCGGTTTCCATCCGCGCTACCGAATTGCCTGCTGCGTAGAGCCCCGCGATCGGCTGATCATCCCAGCCAACGACATTGAGGTTGCGGTCGGTCTTAAGGCCTGCCGCCGGAATTCCCGTGGCGCCCATCCGGCTGAGCCGCACGGCATAGAACGGCGGCTTCACCAGCGGGCCGAGGTTGGCATTGGGCTGGTAGGTCTTGTCGCCGGTCATCCACGCGCCCCACGGCTGCTCACCCCTGCGAAAATCGGGATCGACACCTTTCTCGGCATTCACGTTGAAGCGCGATACGGTGTCGGCAAGTCCCGCCGCATCGATTCCGGCCTGTCTGGCCAGATCCTCGATGCTGCCGGCAACCACGCCGAAGTTCTCGGGCCAGTCCTGCCCGGGCATGATCGAGACGAAGGCATATTTCTCGCGAGCCTGGGCATCGATGATGACCCAGCAGGGGAAATTGGGGTGGGTCTGTGTCACGCCATCGATGGCATCGGTGTTGTAGTAGAAGCTGCGATAGAAGCCCTCGTTGCCGAAGCGCTTGCCCGCGCTGTTCACCACGATGTGGTGCGGCAGGCCGATGATCGGCATGGCGCTGCGCCAAACGGGGATGCCTTCGTCGGTCTCTTCGCCCGGTACGCTGAAGCCTGCCATTGAAATCTCAGGCACTCGCGCAACCTTAGCGCCCAAAGGCCCGGCCAAGCGAATGTTCGAGCCATCGATGGCGGAAAACAGCATCGATTCGGCATCGAGCTGATTGCCAAGGTCTTTCTCAAGGCTGCGGTTGCGCTCATAGCTCGAGACCGCGATCACCACGCCCTTGCTCGCCTTGATGAACAGTTCGCGGCCCTCATGCACCGCGCGTACCCCGACGACGCGGTTGCCATCGGCGATCAGCTGCTCGGCGCTGGTCAGTGTGTGCAGGGCGATGCCGCGATCGAGCGCAGCCTTGACGAAATAGGCGGCGAGGCCAGACCCGGCGCAGCGCTCGTCTTCGGCAATGCGCCGCCCGAGCAGTTCGAAGTCCCATTTCATCATCGCCGCCAGGCCCCCGGCGTCGGCAATGTCCTGAGTCGTGAGACCATAAGGAACCTGCGGTGAGAGCCGGGTTTTTGCTTGCCATTCTTCGCCCAGACTAGGGCCGGGAAAGGGCTCAACTTCGAGCAAGCGCCCTTCGGAGACGCTGTCATTGGTGAGCCCGTAGTAATAGTCCGGACAGCCGCGGATCGCGGTCATGCGCAGGCCGGCGCGACTCTCGAAGTATTCGAGCGCGAGGCGCGAATGGACCACCAGGTTGTGGATCGCCTCGTCCTCGCCGTAACCCATTGACAGCCGCTTGAGATAACGGAAACCGCTTTCCGCTGAATCCTCGATGCCCAGCGCGCGGGCATGATGATTGCCTGAAATCCACACCTGCCCCTGCGACAGCGCAGTGACTCCGCCGACCTGATCGGACCGTTCCAGCACGATTGCCGAAGCGCCCAGATCATGCGCGGTGATCGCCGCCGAGAGCCCGCCAATGCCAGAGCCAATCGCGACGAGATCGGCTTCCATGTCCCACTTTTCGGGCAGATTATTCAGCAACTTCATGTCCGCTCCCTATGACCACAGCCCGACCGGCGCGCGCGGCAGGCCGACATCGACCAGACCGAGGATGCCGGCGCGGGCCTTCTTGATGTCGGGAATTGCAGAAACCGCGGGCAGCGCGGTCATCACGTCCCAGTCGTGGTTGGTCCAGCCCGGCGTCGGGGTATAGCGCAAGCGCATGGTCACATCGGGCTCGCCGGCAATCTCGATGCGGTGCTGGTCGGGATCGATCTCCCAGCCTTCGGCAAGCTTGGTCGTGAGATACCAGATGACCGTCAGCCGCACGCGCTCGGTCCCGCCGACCTTGCCGATCCAGCCACCACGCAGCGCCGCATTTGTGCCCTTTTCCATCTTGAACCAGCCGAGATCGACGGTTTCGGCGGCGGTGGCATATTCGCAGAAAAATTCGATATCATCGAACTTCAGATCGATCGCATCGCCGATGCGCTGCACCGCGTCGCGGAACAGGATCAGCCAGGCCCGCGCGCGCTCCATCAGCTCCGCCGTCGCCCCGCCTGGCTCGCCGATACCGAGGAAGCTCCAGGTCTCGACCGATTCGTAAACCGAACAGTCGGCCGATTCGATCAGGTGGACCTTGCTGACCTTGCGGCACACCGCAGTGAGCGCGGCGGTGATCGAATTGACCCAGCCGGGATTGATGCCGGTGATGTAGAGCGAGGAATTGCCCTTCTTGCAGGCCTTCTCGAGGCGCTTCTTCACTTTGCCGGTGATGCCGCCGACATTTAGGAACAAGTTGGTCGAAACGATGTCCTTGCCGCTTTCGAGCAGGGCCACCGCGTCATCGAGATTGGCCTCGAACGGCGTATAGAGCACGGTATCGGCTTTCAGCTTCACCAACGCATCGACATCAGTGGTCGCCTTGACGCCGGTGACCGTATCGGGGCGGCCGCACAACTCGCCCGCATCCTTGCCCTCCTTTTCGGATGAATGAGCATAGAGCCCGACCAGCTTGAGCCGGGGATCGTCGAGGATGGCCCGGGTGGAATGTTTGCCAACCTTGCCGGTGTTCCACTGGATGACGCGCAACTTGCCCATTGGCCAGGTCTCCTCTCGTCGGCCATTGCAGCCTTTGCGCGGAGCATAGGCACGAAGCCGCTTGCGCCGCAAGCGGGCTTGCCTAGCATGCAGCAGTGCAGGAAGGGCAGGCGATGAACAATCTGGCATGGACTCCAGCCTGGCGGCTGCAGGAACTGTTTGCCGCGCGCGAACTTTCGCCATTGGAGCTCGCCGACTTCCTGCTCGCCCGAATCGAGCGGCACGCAGGCCTCGGCGCCTTCATTTCGGTATTCGGTGATCGCTACCGGGACGGAGCGCGCGCTGCCACCGAGGCAATCGTGCGCGGCGAGAGCGCCGGCTTGCTGCATGGCTTGCCGGTCCATCTCAAGGATTCGATCTTCACCAAGGGGCTGCGCACCACCTATGGCTCGCTGCTGTTCAAGGACCATATACCAGAGCGCGACGCAGTCGCCGCCGAGCGGCTCGCCCGGGCCGGCGCGATCCTGTTCGCCAAGACCAATTTGCCCGAATTCGAACTAAACCGCCGCAGCATCAACCTGCTTGGCCGCGAAACGGTGAATGCCTGGGACCGCAGCCGCACATCCGGCGGATCGAGCGGCGGCGCGGCGGTGGCCGTGTCAGCCGGGCTGGGGCCGCTGGGCATCGGCACTGACGGTGGGGGATCGATCCGCATCCCCTCCTCGTTCAGCGGCACCTTCGGCCTCCAGCCGGGGCGCGGGCGCGTGCCAGACGGGCATTGGCCGATCCAGCTTGTCTCCAGCGTCATCGGACCGATGACCCGCGACGTGCGTGATGCCGCCATGCTGATGCAGGTCATGGCCTGCTGCGATCCGCGCGATCCGCGCAGCCGCAGTGATGCCCCGCCCGATTACCTCGGCGAGCTGGAAAAGGGGGTAAAGGGCCTGCGCATGGCATGGTCGGCCGATCTTGGCCGGGTCACCTCGAGCGATCCGCAGGTCGTCGCCCTGTGCCACGATGCTGCGCAGGCCTTCGAAAATATGGGGGCGATATTTTCCGAGCCCGCGTTTCGCTTCGAGGACCCGATGGACGAGCTCGAGTTCGACGGCGACTATGCCAAATGGAAAGTGGCGGCGATGTCGCGCGCCTTGCTGCCGCAAGCGAAAGATCCAATCAGCTGGGTGATGGGCCTGTCGCGCGACGAGCAGGGCAAGGCCTGCCTATACATCCGCGATCGCAGCGACCGGCCGACCGCGCTGGAATACACACTGTCGATCCGGCCCGATGTGCGCAACCGCGCGCGCACCCATATCGACGATTTCTTCAGGCAGCACGACCTGTTGCTCAGCCCGGTGATCGGTTCCCCGGCTTTCGTCTGCGGCGAAAGCAATGTGACGCCGTTCCAGTACACCGCCTATACCTTCATCACCAATCTTGCCGGCTATTGCGCCGCTTCAGTTCCGGCGGGCTTCGTTGGCGGGCTGCCGGTCGGTTTGCAGATCATCGGCCGGCCCAATGAGGAACACCTGGTCCTGCGCGCCGCCCGTGCCTTCGAGCGCGAACGACCATGGGCGCAGCATCGTCCGCCCGGGCTGGATCCGTGACCGGCCTGTTCCTCGCCTTTCTGGCGGCGCTGCTGGCCGGGGTGGGCGCTCGCGATTCTGTCGCTCTGGCCGAACTGACAAAGGCTCAGGGCGCGCGCCCGGCCGCGCTGGCCGTTGCGATTATCACCTGCATTGCAACCTCGGCGGCTGCGGCCTGGGCCTCGCTTGCGGTCGCGCCAATGCTGAACGGCGATGCCCGGCTGTTTCTGGCCGGGCTGGCGCTGGGCTTTGCCGGGCTCGAATTGCTGTTGCTGGCCCCGCCGCGCGCGCCGAAGGAGCCCACCCTGTCGCTGGCAGCGCTGGCCGTAGTGCTCGCCGCGCACCAATTGACAGATGCCGCGCGGTTCCTGATTTTCGCCATTGGTCTGGCGACCTATGCGCCCGCCTCGGCTGCGGCGGGCGGCGCGGCGGCGGGCGTGCTGCTGCTTTGCGCCAACTGGTCCGCGCCCGACATGCTCGGCTGGAAACACATGCGCCTCGTGCGCCGCCTGATTGGCGCGGGATTGCTTGCGGTCGGCGCCGGCCTTGCATTCAGCGCGGTGGACCTCAGCCGAGGCGTCTGACGCGAAAGATCATTCCCCTGACCGGCTTCGACTGGCACAAGCGGCGGCACAGCCTCTAGGAGGATCGGGATGGATTTGCATCGCGGCGAAGCAGCGGACAGCGAGTGGCGGCGCCACGGCTGGATCATCTTGCCGTGCATGGCTGGCAATCTGCTCTGTTCGCTGCACGCCTATTCGCTGGGGCCAATGATCGCTCCGCTCGAGCGCGAATTCGGTTGGAGCCGCGCGGGGATCACCGGCGGGTTGCTGATCATTTCGCTTGTCGCGATCCTGGTCGCACCGATGATCGGCATGGCGGTGGACCGCTTCGGCCCGCGGCGGATCGCGATACCCGGCACGGTGCTCTATTGCCTCGCGCTCGGCCTGTTCGCGACGACCGGCGCCAACCTGTTCAACTGGTGGGCGCTCTGGCTGTTGCTGGCGCTGGCCAACATGGCGGTCGCCCCGATGATCTGGACCGCAGCGATCAACGCCCGGTTTGATGCCAATCGCGGCATGGCGCTGGCGCTGGCGCTGAGCGGCGTCAGCATCAGCGCCGCAATAGTGCCGCTGTTGACCACCATACTGATTGCCAGCCAGGGCTGGCGTGGGGCCTACATCGCGCTGGCACTTATCGGCCTGCTGACAGTTCTGCCGTTGCTCGTCCTGTTATTCAAGGACCTGCCCGCGCCGCAAGTGCCGGCTGCAACGGCGCCTGGGCAAAGCCGCGCAGGGCGCTTTGCAGAAGTGCGCAGCATTGCCGCATCGCCGCGCTTCCTAAAGCTGGCCGGCGGGGTGCTGACGTTCACCATGGCGCTTTGCGTATTCAGCACGAATGGCGTTCCCGTCCTGCTCGGCGAGGGTTTCAGCGCCGTGACAGCAGCAAGCATTGCCGGGGCAACCGGGATCGGCTCGCTGACCGGCCGTCTGCTGGGCGGCTTGCTGCTTGACCGCTTCGAGGCCCGCAAGGTCGCGGCGATCAGCGTCGCGCTGCCCGCGCTTGCCTGCGGCCTGCTGCTCGTGACTGACACATCGGTGCCGATTGCCATCGTGGTCTTCTTCACGATGGGGCTGGCTTCCGGGGCCGAATACGATGCCTGTGCCTATCTCGCCGCGCGGCATTTCGGCATGCGCCACTTTGGCGCGCTGTTTGGCGTCATCACCGGGCTGATCCTGCTGAGCAATGGTGTGGCACCCGCCGGCGCCAATCTAGTATTCGATATGCATGGCAGCTATGAGCCGGTGATAGCGGCGGCAGCCGTGCTGTTCCTTTGCGCCTCGGCGCTGTTCTACGCTACCGGAGCCTATCCGGAAGCGGAGAAAGACGCTGCCTTGCCAGCCCGCTGAATGAGCAGAGGCTCCCGCCCGATCGAGCGGGCGGGAGCCTCTGCAGCAGTACGTTTACCTGTCAGAAATTGAAGGTGCCTTCCACGCCAAACGTCCGGCCCCGGCGCAAGGCACCGAACAGGCCGCGCGGGGAGCCGGTTTCGATCTGTGCCGGGCGGCCGTCAAATGAGACCGTGGAAGCTGCCGGCAGACCCTGGGTGCCCGCGCCATAGCGCAAGTCGAACCAGCGCGTTGCCAGAGGAATCGAATCCTCGTCGGTCAGGTTGCGACCGAACAACGCAAGGGTGAACTTCTCCAGCTTGAGGCCGATCCGCGCATTGACCAGAAACGCGCTGCCGGTTTCAGCCAGGTTGTCCACTTGGACATATTTCGACGATTCATACGAGAAGCTGGCATTGGCCATCAGTGTCATGCCGCCGCCGATCTCGTTGTCCCAGTTGGCCGAACCGTTGACGATCCACGGACTGCCGAGCGGCAGTCGGCGACCCTTGATGTTGCACAGTGCAAGGCCGGCAGCAGTCGGGTTGCGGGTGTCGAAATTGGGCCGGAGGCCGCCCGAATTGAGAATGAATTCATCAGCGTCGCAGCCTTCGGTGAACCGGGCATCGACATAGGCAATGCCCAGATTGAGCGTCAGGTTTTCTGAAGGTGCGGCGGTGAATTCGAGCTCAAAACCCTTGGTCTCGGCGCTGCCGGCGTTGGAGACGATCGAGGTGATCGCGCCGGTTCCGGCCGGGTTGGGGATCGAAGTGGTCAGTTGATAATTGGTCAACTTGTTGAAGAAGCCGGCCGCACTGACCCGCAGCCGCCGGTCCAGCGCATCAAACTTCACGCCGATCTCGCCGCCCTTCGAACGTTCGGGCAAATAGTTGACGAATTGCGACCCGGGATACTGTGTTTCGGCGATTATGCCGCCGGTCCCGTTAAATCCGCCCGGCTTGCGACCGGTGGCGAAGACGCCATAGATCAACGCGCCGCCCGGAGTCGTGTAGTTGATCGTGATGCGCGGGTCGGTCCCGCCGAACTTGCCGACCGGCCGACAAGTGGCCAGCAGACCAAACTGGGCAATCCGGCCGTCCTCGCCGGCGCAGAACTGAGTGGCGGCAGTGGCCCCCTGCCGGTCAATCAGCGTCTTGCTTTCCTGCGCATAGCGCACTTCGGCAGCGATCGAGAGATTCTCGGTCGCATCCCACTGGACCATGCCGAAAATCGCCTTGTTTTCGATCGAGGCATATTGCGAAAGATCGGTTCCCAAGGGCAGACCGGTGGCGCCGCTGGCGAACGTGATATCGACAGTCTGGAAATTCTGCTTGAAATAGTAGCCGCCAACCATTGCCCGGATCGGCTTGTCCTGCGGGGTGCTGACGCGCAGCTCGAGGCTGAGGTCCTGCTGATCGTCGCGGTTGGTGTTGGCGAAGGCCGGCTCGGTGCCGAGCGTCGAGGCCACGGTTCCGGCGAAATAGGCAAACGCGTCGGAATGGTCAGAATCGGTGCCGAACAGGTTCTTGTTGTCGCGATATCCGCCCAGCGCATGCAGCGTCCAGCCCGAGCCGCCGATATCCCAGTCGAACACGCTGGTCAGCAGCACCTGCTCGTTGAGAATGCCGTCGAAGGCCGTGCCATCGCGGGTGCCGATGGTCGAATTAATCAGCAGCGGATCGGTGTTGAGCCGGACATTGTTCGGCTGGGGCGCAATCACCCCGCAATAGAACTGGTTGATGTTGGTCGAGGTCAGCACTGCGGGCGCGAGCGGCACGAAGGGCGAAGCAGTGCGATAGTTGGGTGAGCGGAAGCCCGGCTTGCAATTGTTGGCCACCGCGCCTTGCAGGAACAGCGCTAGCGGGCCGTCATCGTCCTTCTGCCACGATACACGGGTGCGCCATTTGATGTCGGAGCTAGGCTCAATCTGTAGTGTCAGATAGGCAGAGTCCGATTTCTCCTTGCCGACTTTCCTGCCGGTCAGCTGGTTGGTATATTGCCCGCCATATTCATAGTGGCGCACGCCGACGCGAAAACCGATGCCGGAAGCAATCTGTCCGCTGAGCGAACCCGCCGCCTCAAACTCGCCATATTTGGCAGCCCGGAAGCGGCCCGAAATCGATAGATCCTTGCTCGGGTCCTTGGTGATGTAGTTGATCGCGCCGGCATAAGTGTTTCGGCCATAGAGCGCCGACTGCGGACCCTTGATGATTTCCACCCGCTCGATCGACAGGGGGTCGAAACCCTGGATATCGCCCTGATAATAGACCCCGTCGACGAAATAGGCGGCGCCGGTTTCAACGCCCGCCTGGACGCCCGCCAGCACATTGGATTGCCCACGAATGACCGGGCGGTCGGTAGTGCGGCCAAAAGCCTGGCTGAAGCTGATCCCGGTCGATTGCTTGGCGAAGTCATCGATCGAATTAAGGCCTTGTTCGGCGATCGTCTGGCTGGTCACTACCGAGACCGAAACCGGCGCATCCGAGAGCGCTTCCGCCGTCTTGCGGGCCGTGACGATGATTTCGGCAAGGCCGCCCTCGGTTTCACTGGCTGCGGCCTGGGCCATCGCCGGGACCGGGGAAAGCGCCGTCAGCGCCAGCACGGATATCTTGAATGCACGAAGGTTCATGGTTCCCCCCTATGGAGCACGAGCAATTTTGCCTCAGACCGCAAAACTTCCAGCAATCGTAAAATTTGTCCAGACAAATTTTCTGCGCTAGGTTTCTTCAGCCGGCTAGTGCGGCATGGCTGCAACAGGGGGGCGCCAGTGACTGCCTATATGATCGTGACCGCAAAAATCGCCGACCGCGATGCATTCATTGCCGGCTACGGCGCGGCTGCCGGCGCGCTGGTCGAGCGATTCGGCGGCCACTATGTGCTGCGCGGTCCAGGCGCAGAGCTGCTGGAGGGGCAGTTTGGCGACGGCGCATCGATGGTCATTTCAGAATGGCCTTCGAAGGCGGCAGCGCTCGATTTCTGGCACTCGCCAGACTACGCCGAAGTGCGCAAACTGCGCGAGGGGATTGCCGATTGCCAGGTGCTGCTGATCGAGGCACCTTGGATCAATGGCTGAGCCGCAGACACGCGCTGCTTGCCCGGCGCGCCGGGCCAAAGGATAATTATATGGCGTTCGCTGGAATTCTTGCTGCCTCCGCTCTGGGTGCGGCCATGCCCGCATCGGGCACTTATACCAATGAGGAGGATCGCTATTTCGCGCAAGAAGCCGGCCGCAGCGATGTACCCGAGTGGCTGGGGATCGAAATCGACGGCGAAGTTCGTTGGCGCAAGGTTGATGCCTTCGGGGAAGCGCTCTCGCAATGGACCTCCGGCCTTCCGATTGGCGCTGAGCCCGCGCCGGGCGGGCGCTTGCTGATTACTGTCGCAGGCGGCAGGACAGAACTCCGCCGCGGCCAGCGCTTCACCTGCTGGGCCGCGGTGCGGCGAGAAAAGGACACACCGGATGGCAAACCCGACTGGACATCGAGCTTCCGGCTTGGCCTGCAAGACCAGGGCGGGCGGGCCAAGGCGGGCGGCGAAGGCGCGGAGGCCGTGCATTTGCGGATGCGCCGCGTGATCTGGCCGGCCCCCTCGGACCGAAGCCCCAACCTGGTGCTCTATGTCCACCGTCCAGAGGAGCCTGAACGCGCGGTATCCTATGCTTGGTCCGATGCCGATGCACGCATGGTGGGCATCAACCTGCGCTGGATGCAGGGCAGCTGTTCGCGAGAGGAAATGCAGCCATGATTGCCAGACAAGCC
>JANLSP010000598.1:0-8480 GCA_031362485.1 Novosphingobium sp. | reverse complement strand
CAGCATTGCTGACGCGCGTCGCCATCTCAAGCCGCTACAGAATCAGGTCAAGGCGCAGGGACTGTGGGCCTGCCACTTGGGTCCGCATTTGGGCGGGCCAGGCTATGGGCAGGTCAAACTCGCACTGATGAACGAAATCCTTGGCCGCTCCAACTGGGCGCCGACCATCTTCGGCACCGCTGCGCCAGACACCGGCAATGCCGAAATCCTGGCGATGTTCGGCACGGACGAGCAGAAGGCGAAATATCTCCAGCCGCTGATGGATGGCGACATAGTCTCTTGCTTCTCGATGACCGAGCCGCAAGGAGGGGCTGACCCCGGCGAATTCATCTGCAAGGCGACCCAGGAAGGAAATGAATGGGTGATCGAGGGGGAGAAATGGTTCTCCTCCAATGCCAAGCTCGCTGCATTTCTGCTGGTCATGGTCGTCACCGATCCCGACCGGCCGCTGACCGAGCGGATGAGCATGTTCATCGTGCCGAGCGAGACGCCGGGTATCAATATCCTGCGCAATGTCGCGATCGCCGGCGATGTTGACCCGGACAATGGCCATCATGCCCACATCCGCTATGAAAAGGTCCGCGTGCCGCTCGATCATATGCTCGGCGAGCGTGGCGGCGGCTTCAAGGTGGCGCAGGCGCGGCTCGGCGGCGGACGTATCCATCATGCGATGCGCACTGTCGGGCGTTGCCAGCGGGCGTTCGACATGATGCTCGAGCGCGCGGTTTCGCGCCGCACGCGCGGACGCATGCTCGGCGACCTACAGATGGTGCAGAGCAAACTGGCCGATTCGATCATCCAACTCGAACAGTTTCGCCTGATGACGCTCAAGACCGCCTGGATCATCGATGAGGTCGAGGCGGGCCGGCTGCCGCATGGCGCGGCGCGCAACCACATTGGCATGTGCAAGATTGCCATGCCGCAGCTCTACAAGGACGTGGTGGGCAGAGCGCTGGAGATCCACGGATCACTCGGCATCAGCCTTGATATGCCACTGGCCAATTCCTATGCGGGGCACTGGTCGCTGGCTTTCGCCGATGGCCCGACTGATGCGCACAAGTCACAGCTCGCTCGCGCCTATCTGAAGAAAGCAAAGCCAGCCACTGGCATGTTCCCGAGCGAGCATATCCCAACCCGGACAGCCGCTGCCAGGGCGCGATATCCCAACGCTCGGGACGACTGGTGATGGACCCGCTGTTCGATTTCACTGGCAAGGTGGCGCTGGTCACCGGCGGCAGCCGCGGGCTGGGCTATCAGATGGTCAAGGCCTTTGCGACGCGCGGGGCGGACGTGATCATCGCCAGCCGCAAACTGGATAATTGCGAGGCCGTGGCTGAGGAGTGCCGGGCGCTGGGCAGAAAAGCACTCGCGGTCTCGGCACATGTCGGCAAGTGGCCCGATTGCGACCGGCTCATTGAGGAGGCCTATGCCGCCTTCGGGCGTGTGGATATCCTTGTGAACAACGCCGGGATGAGCCCGCGCATGCCCAGCCACGAAGTCAGTGAGGCGCTGTTCGATTCGGTGGTCAACCTCAACTTCAAGGGGCCATTTCGCCTCGCCAGCCAGGTTGCCAAACGAATGTATGACGCGGCCAAGGATGGCGGGGAGACTGGCTGCATTATCAATGTCACCTCGTCGGGATCGATGATGCCGCTGCCCGAAACCGTGCCCTATGGCTCGTCCAAGGCCGCGCTCAATGCCATGTCGAAGAGCTTCGCCTGGGAATATGCGCCGCATGTGCGCATCAATACGCTGTCGCCCGGCGCTTTCCGCACGGATATCGTCCAGGCATGGCCGGACAAGGGGCAGGGGCCGATCCCGATTCCGCGCGGGCATGCCGCCAATCCGGAGGAAATTGTCACCGCGGCGCTCTTTCTCGCCAGCCCGGCCTCGGTGAATGTCACGGGCAGCCTCGTGCGTTGCGACGGAGGCCAGCACTGATGTCACTTGCGGTCATCGCCGATCAGTTCGGCCCGCCCGAAAGCTACACCTTGCGGGAATTTGATCCCGGCCCGCCCGGACCCGGCGAAGTGCGCGTGGCGATCAAGGTGGCGGGGATCAGCTATGTCGATGTGCTCACCGCCATGGGCAAATATCAGTTCCATCCGCCACTGCCGTTCATTCCGGGCAGCGAATATGCCGGGGTAGTCGAGGCGCTGGGTGAGGGCGTTACCGGCTTTGCCGGCGGTGACAGGGTCAACGGCAGCGGTATGGGCGGCATTTTCACGCAAGTGAACAATTTTCCTGCGAGTAACGTCAACAAGGTCGCCGATGGCATGGACCTTGAGACGGCAGCGATCTTTCCGGTGAACTACCTGACCGCGTGGCATGCGCTGGTCGATCGAGGAAGGGTGCAGAAGGGCGAGACGCTGCTGGTGCTGGGCGCAGCTGGCGGCACGGGCTTTGCCGCGATTCAGGTCGGCAAGCATTTGGGCCTGCGTGTAATAGCTTCGGCATCCAGCGCCGAAAAGCGCGCTGCCGCGCTCGCGGGCGGGGCCGATGCAGTCGTTGTCACTGGCGCGCACGACTGGCGCGATCAGGTCAAGGCGGCGAACGGCGGCAAGCCCATCGACCTTGTGTTTGATCCCGTTGGCGGCGATGCGACCGAATTGGCGTTCCGCACATTGGGCTATGACGGACGCCATCTGGTGATCGGGTTTCCGGCAGGCATTGCTGCGCTTAAGACCAATCTGCCCTTGCTCAAATGCGCGAGCCTTGTCGGGGTGCAGGTTCGCGGCGCGGGGATTGAGCGACCCGAGACAATGGCCGCAGATCGCGTAGCCGTGCAGGAAATGGTTCGCGCAGGCGTGGTCAGACCGGCGATTGCAAAGCGCTATCCGCTCGCAGATTACGCCGAGGCGATGAATGCCGCATTCAATGGCAAGGAGGCGGGGCGCATCGTGCTGCTGATGGAATAGCCGCTTGACCTTGCCGAGAGCGCCGCTGATTGTCGCGGCTGTAAATTGGCAGGGAGAGCACAATGGTTACCATCGCCGACCTCAAGAAAGAGGCCGAAGTGCACGTCCGCTATGAGAAGGACAAGGCGACGAAGATCGCCACCGTCACTTTCAGCCGGCTGGATAAGCACAACACCGCCACCATCGGCATGCGCGCGCGCTTTGGCGAGATCGTCCACAAGGCCAATATCGACGATGATGTGAAAGTGCTGGTGATCCGCGGCGAAGGCGACAATTTCGGCTCGGGCGGCGATCTCAACGAACACGGCGATCTCTATCTCAATCCCAAGCCGGGAGACGGCTTTCTGGTCGATCTGGAAATCGACGATCCCGATGTGAAATACCCCCCGGTTGGCAGCTATCGCTACCTCCACGGGTTGACTGACTATTACGCCAAGGCGCGCTCAGGCAACCGGCCGCTGCAGGAATTCAAGAAGATCAGCATCGTCGAGGCCAAGGGCTATTGCTATGGCTGGCATTTCTACATCTGCGCCGATGCCGATATCATCGTGTCGTCTGACGATGCCTTGTTTGGTCACCCCTCGTTCCGCTACGCCGGCTGGGGTCCGCGCATGTGGCAGTGGCTGGAGACTGTCGGTCTGCGCGCCTTTTCCGAGATGCTGTTCACCGGCCGGCCGTTCACCGCGCAGGAAATGTACACCGCCAACCGCTTCGTCAATTCGGTCGTCCCGCGCGACCAGCTTGAGGCAGAAACTGCCAAATATGCCCATGCCTGCTCGATCACCCGGCCCAACGATGTGGTGGTGGCGCAGAAGACCTTCATCGAGGCATACAAGCAGTATCGCGGCGAATATTTCGGCAGTCTGCTAACCGGCTGGCTCGAAGGCATGCTGCCGCTGATGACCGACGACCGGCCGAGCGATGTCAATCTGGGCAAGGACAGCACCTTCCAGCAGGGCATCGGCCAGGTGGTGAAGGGCAATGACCTGAACTACCCGAAAGATTGGCGGCTATCCAAGAAGGGCCGGGAGAGCAACGAGGGGTAGGTGCCAAGCTCCTCTCCATTTTTCCGCAGGACAAATGGGGAGGTGGCAGACCTGAAATGGATGACGGAGGGGCTTCGGAGCTGGCGTCGAGACCCCTCCGTCACGCCTTCGGCGTGCCACCTCCCCATTTGCCCCTTCGACAGGCTCCGGGGAAAATGGAGAGGATCTGAGAACTCACCGCGCCGGGTCGAAGAACGGCTTGTCGCCGATCACCGTCACGCGTTCCATCGCCCGCATCGCCGGATAGTAATCCGCGACGGCATAGTGCTGGCACGAGCGGTTGTCCCAGAAGGCAATGGAGTTCGCCTTCCAGCGGAAGCGGACTTGATATTCAGGTCGCGAGGCCTGGCTGTAGAGGTGATCGAGCAGCCAAGCGCTTTCCTTGTCACTAAGTCCCTCGATATGGGTGGTGAAGGCGCAATTCACGTAAAGCGCGCGCTCGCCGGTTTCGGGATGGGTGCGCACCACCGGGTGGCACTGGAGCGGAAACTGCTCCCAGAAACTCTCTTTCGACTTGCCCTGCAGGGTGGCGAAAATGCTGCCATCGTGCACTGCGGTAAGCGTGCATATCCACTCCTTGAGCGCAGGCGACAGGCCCTCGTAGGCGGCAACCATATCGGCAAACATCGTATCGCCGCCGACCTCGGGCATGATCCGCGCGCGCAGGATTGATCCGAGCGACGGTTCGGCCCGCCAGGTGACGTCGCTGTGCCACAGGTCCGCGCCGACCTTGCTTCCCGGCCTGGTCACATCGTTGGTTTTCAGATGGAATATCTCGGGGTGCGGCTGATCCTTGGGGGTGATCGGGTGCACTTCGAGTTCGCCGAAGCGCCGTGCAAAGGCGATGTGCTGGCCCTCGCTGATATCCTGATCGCGGAAGAAGACGACTTTGTAGGTTAGCAGGGCAGCGCGGATATCTGCGATGGTTTCGTCCAAAAGCGGCGCACCCAGATCGATATCGAGGATTTCCGCTCCGATGGTCGGCGTAATCGGCGCGACCCTGAAGCGCGTGAAGTTGCGGGGTGAGGCGAGCGTCGCCATGGCATTCCTCCCTTGACGTGTGCGGGCAGAATATGCCCAATTCAACGTGTCGCGCAAGCAGCGCGTATTTTCCGGAGAGGACACCCATGCCCAAATGCAAGCTGATCGCGCTCACCACCCCCCTGCCGGGCAAGGAAGCCGAGTTTCACGACTGGTATCAGAATACGCATCTGTCTGAGATCATCTCGGTCCCCGGCTTTGAGGGCGCGCAGCGTTTCAAGCTGGTGGCCAAGATGATGGGTGCGGACGACAACCAGTATCTGGCGATTTATGATGCCGAGACCGACGATCCGGCCGGGCTGATGGCAGGGATTGGCGCATTGGCCCAGTCAGGCAAGATGACACCGCCGAGCTATCAGGACATGGCCACTACCTATACTGCGCTGTTTACCGAGTGCGATGAATACGTGAAAGCCAATTAGGCCGGATCAGCTTCTTCCGAATTCTGGCTTCCGCTTCTCGCGCAGTGCCGCGATCCCTTCGAGGTGATCGGCGCTGCGCACGGAGACGGATTCATAGGCGATGCCGGCATCCATCACGGCCGTGGCGATCCGCTTGAGTTCCAGGTTGGTGAGGATCTTGGTGTAGCGGATCGCACCCATCGCGCCGGCCAGCAGCTTCGCACAGAAGGCATCAACTTTCGCATCGAGCTCTTCGAGCGGCACGCAGTGGTTGATCAGGCCGATCTCCGCCGCCTGCTGAGCGGTCAGCAGGTCGCCGGTGAACAGGAACTCCTTGGCGCGGGTGAGGCCGATGCGCGCCGCCCAGATTGCCGCGCCACCGTCGCCGGCCACAAGGCCAAGCCCGACATGCGGATCGCCGATTTTCGCCCCTTCCGCGCCGATGATGATGTCGCACATCAGCGCAATCGTTGCGCCAAGGCCGACCGCATGGCCGTTCAGACGGCAAATTACCGGCTTGTCGATATCCAGCATCGTGTTGATGATCCGCTTGGCCATGCGCGCTTCATGATCGAATAGCGTGGGATTGGCGGCATTGCGCGCAATATGGTCAAGATCGCCGCCCGCCGAAAAGGCTCGGCCAGCGCCGGTCAGCACGATCAGATCGGACCCGATGTCCCCTTGGGCAAACCACAGCGCTTCCGGCAATTCATCGTGCAGGTCGAGGTTGACCGCATTCATCGCATCGGGGCGGTTGAACGTGATGCGCAGCAGGCGGCCTTCGCGTTCCAGCAGGATGGTCTTGAACTGGGGCAGGTCTTTCATCGCGTTCGCTCTCCTTGGCCCCCTCATAGGCGTTGCGCCGGGGCGATCAACTGCCCAGCAGGTCTTGCCAAGCGCGCCGTCATGCTCTTTGATCCCGCCAAACAATTCTACAGGAGAGGCGGGCAATGCCGCAATTCGATGAGACGTTCGATTGGGTGGTGATCGGCAGCGGCGCAGGCTCAATGAGTTCTGCGTTGATGATGCGCAAAGCGGGCAAGTCAGTGGTCATTCTCGAGAAGGGAGAGTGGATCGGCGGCACGACCTGCAAGTCGGGCGGGGTGATGTGGATTCCCAACAACCCGTTCATGGATCCGGGTGAGGATAGCACCGAGAAGGGGATCACCTATCTCGACGCAGTGGTCGAAGACTCTGACGATTCACCGGGCACCTCGCACGAAAGGCGGCTGACTTACGTGGTGGAGGGGCCGAAAATGGTCAACTTCCTACTCGGCGAGGGTATTCAGCTTGAGCGCGGCTCACACTACTGGCCCGACTATTACGACGAGCTTCCCAGCGGCTGCAAGACCAGCCGCACGGTGACGGCGGTGCCATTCAACAAGCGCGAACTGGGGGAGTGGGCGCCGAAGCTGCGCAAGGGCTTCATCGAAGCACCGGCGCGGCTGGATGACGGCATGAAGTTTCCCTACATGAAGCATTCGTGGAAGATAAAATGGCTGTTCGCCAAGGTCGCGGCGCGCGTGGTGGCGGGCAAGCTGACAGGCAAGCACTGGACGACGGCGGGCGCGGCGCTGCAGGGGCGGATGCTGAAGGCCGCACTCGCAGCAGGGACTGATATCCGCACCGAAACGCCGGTCAAGCATGTCATCATAGAAAACGGACGGGCTCTTGGCGTCGAGATTGAGCAAGACGGCAAGCTGCGCCGCATAGGCGCGCGACTGGGCGTGCTCAACAACGGCGGAGGATTCTCGCAAAACCAGCCGATGCGCGACAAGTATCAGCCCGGCACCCGCGTCGAATGGTCGAACGGCATCGAGACCGATATGGGCGACATGCATTGGGAAATGGAACGCATCGGCGGAACGCTGGCGCAAATGGACGAATTCGTCGGATTTCCCGGAACCTGCCCTCCCGGTTGGGAGAAAGGCTATGTCAAGCCCGGCATGCAGGGCACGACCGCAAAGCCGCACTGCATTCTGGTCGATCAGGCAGGCAAACGTTATTTCGACGAGGCCTGCTCCTACGAGCACTATTGCGAGACCATGATCAAGCATCAGGGCGGCGTGCCGAGCTGGGCGATTTTCGACGAGCAGCTGATCAGCAAATATGGCGTTGGCGGGATCAAGGTGACGCCGAAGGTCAAGGACCAGTGGCTGGAATGCGGCTATCTGAAGATGGCTGACACCGTCGAAGGTCTGGCGGCGTTGATCAAGGTTGATCCCGCAACGCTCAGGCATACAGTCGAGCGCTGGAACGGCTTCGTCGACAAGGGCAAGGACGAGGATTTCAACCGCGGGCAGCGCGCCTATGGCGACTGGCTGGGCGATCCGTTCTACCCGGGCGAGAGCAAGTGCCGCGGGCGGATCGACAAAGGGCCGTTCTATGCGGTCGAGGTCATTCCCGGTGATGTTGGTACATACGGCGGCGTTGTTACCGACAGCAGCGCGCGGGTGCTCGACAAGGCGGGCAAGCCGATCGAAGGCCTCTATGCATGCGGTATCGCCACGGCATCGGCCATGGGCCGGGTCTATCCGGGAGCGGGCGCAAGCGTCGGGCCGTCGATGGTCTATGGCTGGATCGCTGCCAAGCATGCCGCAGGCCTGGATAACCAGGCGCTTTAACCGTGGATGCAACACAGCTGAAGGCAGCCGGGTGGCGTCGGCTACCTACTGTGCTTTATTCAGCCGCGTTGGGCCCCAGTTGGACGATTGTGCGCAATGGCGTGCTGACGGTGGCCCTGCAAGCGCAGGAGCACCTCGGCAATGACAATCTCGGGATCATCCATGGCGGCGCAATGATGACTTTTGCGGACATGGCACTTGGCACCGCAGTGGGGCATGCCAACGATTTCCAGCCCAATTTCGTCACCAGTCAGCTCAGCATTCAGCTGGTTTCCGCCGGGCGGGTGGGCCAGTTCATCACCTGCACCCCCGAAGTGGTGCGCAAGACCCGAAGTCTGGTTTTCGCGCGTGGACTGATTGAGGCAGATGGCAAGGTGCTTGCCTCCGCCGAGGGTATTTTCTCGTTGCTCCAGCCAGAAAAGATGGCCGCGCTCAAGGCCGGATGAGTTG
>JANLSP010000595.1:0-1959 GCA_031362485.1 Novosphingobium sp. | reverse complement strand
CAGCTACTTCGGCATCTATACGGTACGCGACTATGCGGACCGGAACGTGCGAACGCTGGCCCACGGCACCACGCTGCATGGCCAGCAATCGCTTGATCCGGCGCGGCTGCGCGAACCGATGAGCTATTACGGGCCGGGATCCGGCGCGGCGCTCGGTCTGGCTCAGGCGCAGACTTTCTATGGCCAGGGCGCGCGGGTCGGTGTGGTTGGCCTTGGCGCGGGAACGCTGGCCTGCGCGAAGCGGCCAGGTGAGAAATGGCGCTTCTTTGAAATCGATCCCGCGGTGCTGCGCTATTCGCGTGACGGCACTTTCAGCTATGTTGCGCAGTGCGCCCCCGATGCCCAGGTGGTGATCGGAGACGCCCGGATCGAGCTGGCGCGCATGCCAAAAGGCAGCCTCGATGTCCTCGCGGTCGATGCCTTTTCGTCGGATGCGATTCCGTTGCACTTGCTTACTGACGAGGCCTTCGGGGTCTATTTCGATGCGCTGGCGCCGCGCGGCCTGCTGCTGGTGCACATCTCCAACCGGTTTATCGAACTCGAGCCGGTGCTCGCCGCGATCGGCCAGAAGCGCGGCCTCGCCTATGCCAAGCGCGACGACAATCCATTCGACCGGATATTTGTCACGCCCTCGACCTGGGTTGCGCTGAGCCGCGATCCCGCGATCATCGCCGCGCTCGGCAAGGCCGCACCCGACACACCCTGGACACCGCTGCTGCCGCCTGCGGGCCGCGTCTGGTCCGATGACCACGCCTCGATCCTGCCTTTCATCCGGTGGGAAAACATGTTCAAGGCACCATGACAACCATGACCGGTTCCGCCCCTCCCGAAGTCACCCTGCTGCCGTTCAACGGCAAGCACCCGCGCATCCATTCCAGCGCCTTCATTGCGCCGGGCTGCCGGATCATCGGCGATGTGGAGATCGGGCCTGATGCCTCCATCTGGTATAATTGCGTCATCCGCGGCGATGCCAACCGCATCGTCATCGGCGCGCGGACCAACATCCAGGATGGTTCTGTGGTGCACTGCGACAGCCCAACGCCACGCCGGCCCGAGGGTTTCCCGACGATCATCGGCGATGATGTGCTGATCGGCCACATGGCGATGCTCCACGGCTGCACGCTGGAAGACCGCGCCTTCGTCGGGCTTGGTGCGATTGTCATGGACGGTTGCCGCATCGCCGGCGATGCCATGCTCGCTGCCGGCGCGATGCTGACCCCAGGCAAGGCGATCGCCAGCCGCCAACTGTGGACCGGTCGGCCTGCCGCCTATGCTCGCGACCTTACCGATGCAGCACTGGAAGACATTCGCGCCGGAGTTGCCGGCTATGTGCGCAACGGCAGGCTGCACGCCGAGGCGCTGAATTTGCGTTAGTCCCCGGCATTTCACGATTCGACAATCGCCACGGGTTTCGACTATGTGGCCCGCGATCAAGGGCGCGCCGCACGGTGCGCCCAATTGTTTGGCAAGCATGAAGGGCAAAAGCGATGTGGAATGAGGGCTACACTTCCGAAATCAACTACACTTCGGGTTACTATTCCGAGCTGTCTCTGGCGCGCATCCGCCTGGCCCTGCTGTGCTGCGGCATCGATCATGGCATCGGGGAGAATCCCAACTATCTTGAGCTGGGCTTCGGCCAGGGACTGTCGCTCAACATCAACACCGCGACCAGCTCGGGCAGCTTTTATGGCACCGATTTCAATCCCGGCCAGGTCGCCAATGCCCGGGAGTTGGCCCGATCGATGGGCAAGCCGCTCACCCTGCTGGAAGATTCGTTTGAAGAGCTGGCAGAGCGCAACGATCTGCCGCAGTTTGATGTCATTGCGCTCCACGGCATCTGGTCGTGGATCAGCGACAATGCGCGTGCTGCCATCGTCGAGCTGGCCCGCAAATCGCTGAAGAAGATGTTGCGATGCCACCGTTGATCGATGACGCTGCATTCCTTCGCCGCCGGCCACT
>JANLSP010000587.1:0-7514 GCA_031362485.1 Novosphingobium sp. | reverse complement strand
CCCGTCAGGCCGGACGACATCGCGCGCGGCGAACAGCAACTGGTCTATATCGTCAGCCTCGATCCGGCGTCCGCCGATATCGACCTCGACCTGGGCACTCTGGCTGGCCCACCCGGCACCCGAGCAGCCGATCCAGACGCTGGAGACGCTGACCCCGGCCATCTTTTCGGCCCGCTCGACCGCATCGCGCACGGCATAGGTCGCTGCTGCCATATCGGTGACATAGCCCCGCCGGATGCCCTGCGCCGCCCTGTGGCCCGATCCCAGCACGATCATTTCGCCCGTGTCCGACAAACCGGCAATCATCGCCGAAATGCGGAACGAGCCGAAATTGACCGCGCCAAACAGGCGGCTGATCCGGGGTTGCTGCATCAGCGAGCCTCCTCCGATTTGGCGGGAGCCAGACGCCTGGGCGCTTCGCTGGCTTTGGGCTTCGGCGCGGCCTTGGGCTTCTCCGCGATGACCGGTTTACTCTCGTCGGTCCGTCCAGGGATGCGCATGTAAACCCGGCCTGGCGAGCGCATGTCAAAAGCCGCGACCTTGCCGCCGAGGAGCCGGTTGATCCCGTCCAGCCGGGCGAACGAAACCAAGGCATCGGCTGCGGGCCGATTGCCCTCGGGCAGCGCGAGCATCTGGCCGGTCTTGAACGTGAGGTTCCAGCGCCGGTTGCCGACCCATTCGGCTTCACGCAACTGCGGTTTTAGCGCTGGCGCGGCTTCAGTCAGCGCCGCCAGCACAGCGACCTGCCTGCCCGCGCCCGGACCGGAAAGCATCAATTTGCCCCGCGCGCGCTCGGCAGAGATTGTCTCGAGCCGGTGGCCGGTCTCGTCGATCAGCACCAGCCGGTCGGGCAGGCGCAGCACGGCGTGCGGCTTGCGCTCGACGATATCGATCACCAGCGTATCAGGCAGCTGGCGAGAAACGCGCGCATCCTGAACCCAGGAAAGCTCCAGCAGTTCCGCGCGCAGCTGCGCGACATCGACCAACGGCATGGCCTGATCGCGCTGCGCCAGCGCGCGCTCATAGACCTTGAGTTCATTTAGCCGCTTGACCCCGCGTACTTCGACCCGGTGCACCTCGAAACCGCTGCTCGCCGCGATCGCGGCAAACTGCCTGCGCGCCAATTCCGGCACGCCAGCAGCGCGTGCCGCAAGCACCGCGATCAGCACCGCAACGCCAAGGATCCCGGCCATCAATGCCTTGTGCAGCTGATCCTCGCTGAACGGCAGCCGGGCGAGCACCTGCGCGACCAGCGAGCCGGTTTTAGCCTTGGCCGAGCGAACTTTTTGCGCTTTGGCCCGCGCACTGGCAGTCTTGCGGGCAGTGCCACCGTTGCGGTTGATCATCCGGCCGCTCATACGCTGGCCCCTCCATCGCGGCGGGAAAAGGCTTCGGCTACAATTGCCTCGACCAGATCTTCGTAGCTCAGCCCCATGTGTTTCGCCTGTTCGGGCACCAGGCTGAGCGGAGTCATGCCCGGCTGGGTGTTGATTTCGAGCAGATACAGCCCTTCGACGCCTTGCGAGTCGTCCCAGCGGAAGTCCGACCGCGTCGCACCGCGGCAGCCGAGCTGCACGTGGGCGCGCAGAGCGATGTCCTTGCAGGCCTCTGTAATTTCATCCGGAATCTCGGCCGGACAGACATGTTCGGTCATGCCCTCGGTATATTTCGCATCGAAATCATAAAAGCCCGACTTGGGCTTCAGCTCGGTGACCAGCAGCGCCTTCGGTCCGTCAGGACCGGCCATGACAGCGGTGGTGAGCTCCAGCCCGCGAATGAACGGCTCGGCCAAAAGTTGGTCAAACTCCTGCCACGGGCCCTTGGTATCGGGACTGATCGGATTGCCGTAATTGCCTTCTGCGGTGACGATGGCGACGCCGACTGACGAGCCTTCATTGACCGGCTTCAGCACATAGGGCCGCGGCAACGGATCAGCCTTGTAGATATCGGCGCTGGCGACGACCCGGCCGCCGGGCATGCGAATGCCATGCGGGACAAGCGCCTGCTTCGTCAGCTCCTTGTCGATAGCGATGACCGAAGTGGCGAGGCCCGAATGGGTGTAAGTCAGACCCATCAGGTCCATCATGCCCTGCACCGTGCCATCTTCGCCAGGGCAGCCGTGGAGCGCGTTGAACACCACATCGGGCCTAACTTCGCTGAGGCGCAGCGCGACATCGCGGTCCATGTCGATCCGCGTGACCTGGTGTCCGCGCGCCTCCAGCGCCTTGGCGACGCCCTCGCCGGACATGAGCGATACCGGGCGTTCGCTCGACCAGCCGCCCATGAGGACTGCGACGTGAAGCTTCGGCAATGTCACTTCTTACCTACCCTTTGAATTTCCCATTCGAGCTCGACTCCCGACTTTTGCATGACCCGGCGGCGCACCTCCTCGCCTAGCGCCTCAATCTCGGCGCTGGTCGCCGAACCGGTGTTGATCAGGAAATTGGTGTGCTTCTCGCTGACTTGCGCCCCGCCGAGCACAAGTCCCCGGCAGCCGGCATTGTCGACCAGTTCCCAGGCTTTCTCCCCCGGCGGGTTCTTGAACGTCGAGCCGCCGGTCTTGCTGCGCAAAGGCTGAGAAGCCTCGCGGCTGGCCGAAATGCGGTCCATTTCGGCTTGAATTTCTGCCGGATCGTCCTGGCGGCCGCGGAAGCGGGCAGCAACGACGATCGCCCCTTCCGGCATGTCGGAATGGCGATAGGTGTAGCGCAAATCGGCGACTGGTAGGGTCACGAGATCGCCCGAACGTGTCACCACATCGCAATCAACGAGGATATCCTTGACCTCGCTGCCATAAGCCCCGCCGTTCATGCGGACGAAACCGCCAACGGTGCCGGGGATCGAGCGCAGGAATTCAAGTCCGGCAATGCCGTGGTCGCGCGCCATGCTGGAAACGAGGATACCCGATGCGCCGCCACCGCAATTGAGCACATCGTCAATCCCGAAAGCCCCCTTGCCGACAGTTTCGACCCAGGCAAAGGCTTTTCCCAGCCGGACCACTACGCCCGCAACCCCGCCATCCCGCACGATCAGGTTGGAGCCGAGACCCAGTGCCATCACCGGCGTCGCGGGATCAAGTTCGCGCAGGAATTGTTGCAAGTCGGCCAGATCCTTAGGCTCGAACAGCCACTCCGCCGCACCGCCTGACTTGAACCAGACCAACGGGGCCAGCGGGGCCGCATGCGTGATCTTGCCTGAAACGCGAGGCAGGGTGTCGGCCATCATGCTCCCCGCCTTGCCGCAATCGCATCAGCCAGACCAGCGGCCCACTTGGTAATGTCGCCCGCGCCCAGGCACACCACCATGTCTCCCATCTCGATTGTTGTGGCCAAAGCATCGGCCAGCTCATCGGCCCCGGCAATCGTCTGCGCCGAACGGTGACCGCGCTCCTTCATGCCGGCAACCAGCACATCTGAATTGACGCCGTCGATCGGCGCTTCGCCAGCGGCATAGACCGGGGCGGCATAGACCATGTCCGCATCGTTGAATGCGGTCTGGAAGTCGGCCAGATGATCGCGCAGCCGCGTGTAGCGGTGCGGCTGAACCACGGCGATGACTCGTCCCTTGACACCTTCACGCGCGGCGGCGAGCACCGCACGGATTTCGACCGGATGGTGGCCATAATCGTCGATGATGGTTGCCCCCGCGACTTCGCCAACATTGGTAAAGCGGCGCTTGACCCCGGTGAACTTGGCAAAGCCGGTCTGGATGCATTGGTCAGAGCAGCCCATCTCGACAGCCACGGCCACCGCCGCCAGAGCGTTCTGGACATTGTGCCGCCCCGGCATGGGCATGTGGATGTCTTCGATACGTCGAAACGAACCATCGCGCCCGCGCAACACAGCGGTAAACGTGTTGCCGCCGGGCACCGGCGTGACGCTCTCGCCGCGCACGTCGGCCTGCGCGGAAAACCCATAGGTAATCACCCGGCGGTCGCGGATCTTGGGGATTATGGCCTGCACTTCGGGATGATCGATGCACAGCACCGCCGCTCCGTAAAACGGCACGTTCTCGATGAATTCGACGAAGGCTTCCTTCACCGCATCGAACGATCCATAATGATCGAGGTGTTCGGGATCGATGTTGGTGACTACCGCAATGGTGCCGTCGAGCCGCAGGAAGCTGCCATCGCTCTCGTCGGCTTCGACCACCATCCATTCGCTGGCGCCCAGCCGCGCGTTGGAGCCGTAGGAATTGATGATGCCGCCATTAATCACGGTGGGATCGACCCCGCCGGCATCAAGCAGGGCGGCGATCATGGAGGTGGTGGTGGTCTTGCCGTGAGTTCCGGCGACTGCGACGGTACTCTTCAGCCGCATCAGCTCGGCCAGCATTTCGGCGCGGCGCACCACGGGAATGCGATTTTCCAGCGCGGCGGCTACTTCCGGGTTGTCACGCTTCACCGCAGTCGAAGTCACCACAACCGCCGCATCGCCGAGGTTTTCAGCCCGGTGGCCGATGGAGACCTTCATCCCGCGTGCCCGCAGGCCCTCAACGACATAGCCTTCGGCAATGTCAGAGCCCTGCACCGAATAGCCCAGGTTGTGCATCACTTCGGCAATGCCCGACATGCCGATTCCGCCGATACCGACGAAATGGATGGTCCCGATGTCTGTGGCAACGCCTCTCATCGAGTGCGCTCCATCGCCAGCGCCGCATTGCCCGAAGCGCGCGCTTCGCCGGCAATCCGGATGACATCCATTAGCGGCTCGCCGCCAAAACTCTCGACCAGATCGGCAAGGTCAGAAGCAGCCTTGGGATAGCCGCAGTTCCATGCAGCATGAGCCGCATTGGCCAGCGTTTCGGGATGCTGCGCCATTGCCTGGATCTGCTTGGCGAGTTCCGCACCGGTAAATTTCTCCTGTCGGATCGAGCGCGCCCCTCCGGCGGCGACCATCTCGCGCACGTTGGCCGCCTGATGATCGTCGGTCGCAATCGGCAGCGGCACAAGGATCGCCGGGCGGCCAACCGCAGTCAGTTCGGCAATGGTCGATGCGCCCGCGCGACCAATGAACAGGTGGGCATCGGCCAGTCGGCTCGCCATATCCTCGAAGTAGGTGCCAAGTTCAGCGGGAATATCATGTCCGGCATAGCGCGCGCGCACGGCCTCGATATCTTCGGGGCGGCATTGCTGGGTGACTTGCAGGCGCAGGCGCAGCGCGGTTTGCAACATGGCGAGTCCGTCTGGCACCACCTCAGACAACACCCGCGCTCCCTGGCTGCCGCCGGTGACGAGAATACGCAGCAGGCCTTCTTCCGTAAACGGCGGGAACGGCTCATCGCGCAGGCCCAGCACCTCCTCGCGCACCGGATTTCCGACGAGGTGAACCTTGCCCTCGTGCTTGTCGGCCAGCCGGTCGACGAGGTCATAAGCCGTGGCAATGGCATCCACCCGGCCTGCGAGCAACCGGTTTACCCTGCCCAGCACCGCGTTCTGCTCGTGTATCACGGTCGGGATCTTCGCCGAAGTGGCAGCAAGCAGCGCGGGCAATGCCGGATAACCGCCGAAGCCAACCACGGCCGAAGGCTCAAAGCTGTCAAACAGACGCAGCGCCATCCGCCGGCCTTCAGCAATCGCGGCAAGTCCGCGCAGCCAGCCCAGCGGATTCCATCCGGCAATCCGACCGGCTGGCAGGACGTGTGCTGTGAGCGCGGAGGGCCGGCCCGGTATCGCCGCACCACGTTCATCGGTGATCAGGGCCACATGATGCCCGCGCTGCTCAAGCTCGCGCGCCAGCGCAAAAGCCGGGATCAGGTGCCCGCCGGTGCCGCCGGCAGCCAAGACATAGTGGCGCGTTGCTCCGGTCATGATCGCCCCCATTTGACGCGCGGTGGCAGGCTCTCGCCCTTGATGAACGGGTTGCGCCGAGTGATTGCGAGCAGGAAGCCGACGCCAAGACACAAGGCAACCGTAGAGGAGCCGCCATAGGAAATCAGCGGCAGTGTCATGCCCTTGGAGGGAAACAGCTGGAGGTTAACCAAAATGTTGATGAATGCCTGTCCGCCAATTTGCGCCGTCAGTCCCGCAGCAGCCAGCAAGCTGAACAGATCTTCTTCCTCCATCAGCCGCAGCAGCACCCGCAAGACCAGCGCAGCATAGAGGAGCACCACGGCAGCGCAGGCGAGGAGACCAAACTCTTCGCCAATCACCGAGAAGATGTAATCGGTATGCGCCTCGGGCAAGGCCAGCTTGCGGTTGCCCAGCCACAGGCCCGTCCCGGTCCAACCGCCCGACAGCAACGTGCGCTGGGCCAGATCGACCTGATCAAAAGCGCTACCACCGCCAAGGTAGGCGTCGATGCGGTGGCGGGCATTGTCATAGAACACATATGTCGCGACGAGTGCGGCGATACCGCCAGCGCCCGCCAGCATGATCTTGCGCATTTCCAGCCCCGACAGCAGCATCAGCGCGAACCAGACGCAGCCGAACAGCAATGTTGAGCCGAAATCGGGCTGCATCATCAGCAGCATTGCCACCATCGCCATCAGGCCCAGGCTCAGCCGCATTACCGGCAATTTCGGATCGCGCACCCGCCAAGACAAAATCCAGGCAAGGCCAATGGCGAACGCCGGCTTGAGAAACTCGGAAGGCTGCAAAGATACGCCCAGATTGAGCCAGCGCTGCGCACCGTTTACCGATGTGCCGACCAGCGGCACCAGCATCAGCGCGGCCAACATGGCAAAACCCAGCAGGATGCCAGCGCGCCGCGCCATGTCTCGCGGCAGCAGCGAGGCTGCAAACATTGCGGCAAGTCCGAGTAACTGCCAGCGCAAGTGCAGCACCAGGAAATGCAAGTCCTCCAGCCTCACTGCTGCGGTCGAAAGCCGCCGCGCGCTCGCCGGCGATGCCGCGGCGACCGCAATCGTGCCGATCGCCATCAAGGTCAGCACCAGTGCCAGAAGCAACCGGTCGATCTCGCGCCACCAGATCGCGAATTCGCCGCGCCGCCCGCGCCGGAAGCGTGCCGCGTTTCCGCTGGCCTGACCGAGGGCACCGGGCACGATGGGGGGAAGAGTCGCCATCACTGCACTCCCATGGTGTCGCTTGAGGGTTCGAGCAGCGCTTCGACCAACTGGCGGAAGGCATCGCCGCGCGCTTCATAGTCACGGAACTGATCGAAGCTGGCGCAGGCCGGCGAGAGCATGACGATATCGCCGGGTCGAGCCGCGACAATCGCCAGGCGGATCGCCTCGCTCAGCATTTCGGCGCGGTGCACCGGCATGTGGTCTTCAAGCATCCGGGCGAACAGCGGACCAGCCTCGCCGATGGTATAGGCGGCTGCGACATTGCCGAAGAACAGCGTGCATTCGTCCAGACTGTCGCTCTTTGGTAGGCCGCCCAGTATCCAGTGGATACGCTTGTGGCCGCCAAGCTCTGCCCGGGGCGGAAATGCGCCCAGCGCGGGAGCGGCGGACGCGGGATTGGTCGCCTTGCTGTCATTGATGAACAGCACGCCATTTGCCTCGGCAACGCGCTCCATGCGGTGGGGCAGTCCGCGAAAACTCGGTAGTGC
>JANLSP010000576.1:0-4202 GCA_031362485.1 Novosphingobium sp. | reverse complement strand
GCCACGGCCGCGCGCGCAACAGTGGGAGAATAGACATGCATAAATCAGCACCGAATGCCCGCCGGCTGGGCGCGCTGGCCCTGATTGTCGCGCTGGCCGCTGCGCTGGGCGCCTGCATGCTGTCCCCGGGCAAATTCGCCGCCGAACTCGATCTGCGCAAGGCCGGCACCTTTCGTTTCAGCTACACCGGCGAAATCCATGTTCTGGCGCTCAGCAAGCTGGCCGAAGCGATGCAGGGCAAAGGCAGCAGCGCAACTTTTGCCGAGCAGCCTTGCTTCGAGCCTGATGGCGGTGGTTCCGCGCGCAAGTGCTCCGCCGCCGAACTTGCCGAGCAGAAAGAGAACTGGGAGGAACAGCAACGCAGCTCCGCCCAGCGCAAGGCGCGCGAGACCGAATCGATGAAGGCGATGTTCGGCGGCATCGATCCTGCCGACCCGAGGGCGGCCCAAGAGCTTGCCGCGCGGCTGCGGCGGCAGGCGGGCTGGAGCAAGGTCGTGTCGCGCGGCGATGGTCTGTTCGATGTCGAATTTGTCATCGAGGGCCGGCTCGATCACGATTTCGCCTTCCCGATCATCGAACGCTTTCCTTCAGCCAATCCCTTCGTTCAAGTCATGCGGCGCGCCGATGGCAGCGTGCGGATCGACGCGCCCGGTTTTGCCCCTGCCGCCGCCGGCGAGCCCTATCGTGGCTGGATGCAGGCCGCTGCCGTCTCGGAGGGGACACAGCGCGCGCCGAAGCTGCCTGAGATGGACGGGACCTTCGTCGTGACGACCGATGCGGACATTCTGGCCAACAATACCGAACTGGGCCCTCAGGCCTCGCCAGCGGGACAGCGGCTGGAATGGAGAGTCACTGCGCGCAGCCCGGCCGCGCCCACCGCGCTGCTGCGGCTGGCAAACTAACCCCAGACACAAAAAAGCCGCGCCTGCATGAAAGCAGGTGCGGCTAAATTGCTATCCGGACCGCGAGGCAGCGGGGCCGGAAAATGCGCGTATTAGTTGACCGCGTCCTTCAGGCCCTTGCCAGCCTTGAACTTGGGCTGGGTCGATGCCTTGATCGTCATGGCTTCGCCGGTACGGGGGTTGCGCCCTGTGGAAGCCTTCCGCTTTGCGACCGAGAACGTGCCGAAACCGACCAGGCGGACTTCGTCGCTCTTCTTCAGAGCGCCGGTGATGGCGTCGAAAACGCCTTCTACGGCCTTGGTGGCATCGCTGCGGGTGAGGCCGCTGGATTCGGCTACGGCGCCAATCAGATCATTCTTGTTCATTCTGGGAACCCCCTTGAATTGTCAGGATTTGGAATTGGAAGTGAATCGCCTCTTGAGCGGCCCGGAATGGAGCGGCTTTTCACTCTGCTGTCAAAGCCAATTGTATCAACTGAGACACTGTTATCCCCTAATTTCCGCCATTTTCGACGAAGTGAAGGCTTGGAGTGCTCCTAAGCCCAGCGCTGCCCGGCGAGAGTGGTTGAGGCGCACTGCGAGTCGCTGCGGTGCAGCAAGAATTCAGTGCGCCGTCAGCGAAACCCCAGCGCCTGCCGCCGGCGGTGCCGCTGCCTGGCTGGCGAGCTCGTCCGCTTCGGTCCATTCGACCGGCACCAGCGGCTGGATCAGCGCCCGAGCCAGCACTTCGTCGACGTGACTGACCGGGACGATTTCCAGCGCTTTGAGGATTTTCGCCGGAATTTCGGCAAGATCCTTGCGGTTCTCTTCGGGGATAAGCACGGTCTTGATGCCGCCACGCAGCGCGGCCAGCAGTTTTTCCTTCAACCCGCCGATTGCCAGCACGCGCCCACGCAGCGTTACCTCGCCAGTCATCGCAACATCGGCGCGCACCGGAATGCCGGTCAGCGTCGAAACCATAGCCGTTACCATACCGACGCCGGCAGACGGACCATCCTTGGGGACCGCTCCCTCGGGCAGGTGGACATGCAGATCCTTGCGGGCAAACACCGAGGGCTTGATGCCATAGGCTGGCGCGCGGGCCTTCACGAAGCTGAAGGCCATCTGCACACCCTCGCTCATCACTTCGCCCAGCTTGCCGGTGGTGCGCACCGCGCCCTTGCCGGGCACCGTGACGCATTCGATGGTCAAGAGCTCGCCGCCGACTTCAGTCCAGGCCAGGCCCGTCACCGCGCCAACCTGGTTCTCCTCGTCGGACATGCCGTGGCGATATTTGCGCACCCCGGCATAATCACCCAGGTTATCGGGTGTGATCGTTATGCTCTTTGCCTCACCTTCGAGGATCTTGCGCAAGCTCTTGCGCGCCAGCCGCGCAATTTCGCGCTCTAGCGTCCGCACGCCTGCCTCGCGGGTGTAATAGCGGATGAGATCGCGCAGGCCTTCATTGGTCAGCGCAAATTCGCCCTGCTTGAGCCCGTGCGCCTCGATCTGCTTGGCGACCAGGTGCCGCTCGGCGATCTCGACCTTCTCGTCCTCGGTGTAACCCTCAAGCCGGATCAGTTCCATCCGGTCAAGCAGCGCCTGCGGCAGGTTGAGGCTGTTTGCAGTGCAGACGAACATGACGTCCGAAAGGTCGAAATCGAGCTCCAGATAGTGGTCCTGAAACTTCGCGTTCTGCTCGGGATCGAGCACTTCGAGCAGCGCCGATGCAGGATCGCCGCGGAAATCCTGGCCCAGCTTGTCGATCTCGTCGAGCAGGAACAGGGGATTGCTGGTCCCAGCCTTCTTGAGGTTGGTAATGATCTTGCCCGGCAGCGACCCGATATAGGTGCGCCGGTGGCCGCGGATTTCCGCTTCGTCGCGCACGCCTCCCAGCGACTGGCGCACGAATTCGCGACCAGTGGCGCGCGCAATTGACTTGCCCAGCGAGGTCTTGCCGACACCCGGAGGGCCGACGAGGCACAGGATTGGGCCCTTAAGCTTGTTGGTCCGCGCCTGCACCGCAAGATACTCGACGATGCGGTCCTTGACCTTTTCCAGCGCATAGTGATCGTCATCAAGGATCGCCTGCGCGCCAGCGATGTCTTTCTTGATCTTTGACTTCTTGCCCCAGGGCAGCCCCAGCAGCACGTCGAGATAGTTGCGGATGACCGTCGCCTCGGCAGACATCGGTTGCATCGCCTTGAGTTTCTTGAGCTCGGAATTGGCCTTGTCGCGCGCTTCCTTGGAAAGCTTCAACTTGTCGATCTTGGCCTGCAGCTCGACAAGTTCGTTCGGCTCGTCGCCATCGCCGCCGCCCAGTTCCGACTGGATCGCCTTCATCTGCTCGTTCAGGTAATACTCCCGCTGGGTCTTCTCCATCTGGCGCTTGACCCGCCCGCGGATCTTGCGCTCGACCTGGAGCACGCCCAGCTCGCCTTCCATGAAGCTATAAACCATCTCCAACCGCTTGAGCGGGTCGATCTCGGTCAGAAGCGACTGCTTGTCGGCAACTTTGGCGATGAGCTGCGCAGCAACCGCATCGGCAAGTCGCGAGGCATCATCGATTTCGCCCAGCTGCTCGCCCGCGTCCTGCGACAGCTTTTTGTTGAGCTTGGCATATTCGCCGAACTGCTCGACGACGCTGCGCATCATGCCGATTACTTCACTGCCCGATGCGCTCTCGCCCTCGACAATGGCAATGTCGGCGACGAGCATGTCGCCGCTTTCTTTCAGCTCCGCCAGCCGCGCGCGTTCCTTGCCTTCGACCAGCACCCGCACCGTGCCATCCGGCAGCTTGAGCAACTGCAGCACTGTGGCGATCACGCCCATGTCGTAAAGGTCATCGCCGCCAGGATCGTCGCTGGCAGGATCGAGCTGGGCGAGCAGGAATATATCCTTGTCGCCTGCCATCGCCGCCTCAAGCGCAGCAACCGATTTCTCGCGGCCGACGAACAAGGGCACCACCATGCCGGGAAAAACGACGATATCGCGCAAAGGAAGCAGGGGGAGAAGTTTCACGGTTCTATCCATTCATTGCGGCGCGAGATGCGCCATGCGGGAGCGAGCCCGGCGTTGGAGCGAGATATGGGGTGACCGCGTGCGCGGCGCAATGGCATGGCAACGAGAGATTGTGGAAGGCCCGGCCAGCGCAATGTCCGATCGCGGAGCGCCGCGGCCGCTCAGGCGGCAGGGGGCGTTAGGCTGACCGGTTCGATCGTGCGGTGCATTTGCAGCTGGCGCGCTACCACCGAACACAGCATCGCCCAGGCGCCTCCCACCATCCACCCGGCAAGCACGTCGCTCGGCCAATGGACGCCCA
>JANLSP010000545.1:0-4064 GCA_031362485.1 Novosphingobium sp. | reverse complement strand
GTCTTGATCAGCGTCGGCAGCGCCGCATAGAGCATCGTCGTTTCAAAAGTCGCTGAAATCTCGGCAATGAACACCGCAACAATGATCGCATTGTGATTTGACTTCATTTTCAGCTCATCCCAGGTGCCTTGCGCAGCAGTACCCTTGCGGGCCTGCCAACTCTTTGCGCCGCCTCCTTCCGATGAAACACCAATCGTGGCAATGCCTGATTATGCAGGGGCACGATCGATGATTCATCTCCAGACTGTCTGGTGGGCGCACTATCTCGGCGATCTCGTCGCCTGGTGCGGCGCGGCGCTTGCGGCGCGCTGGCAGTATCGGCGCTGGCCCGATGCGGCCCACGCACTCGCGAAGATGACGACGACGTCCTATCACGTCAGCCTGGCGCTTGGCGCGCTGGCGGGAGCATGGCTGCTGGGTTCAGCCAATTCGCTGCGCTCCATCGCCGCCGCGCCATCGCATAGCGTTGCCGGCGCGCTGGCCGGGGGAATTATCGCGGTCGAGCTGTGGAAATGGCGAAATGGCGTGAAACAATCGACGGGTGCGGCTTTCGTGCTGCCGCTGAGCGTGGGAATTGCATTGGGGCGCCTTGGGTGCCTGTTCTCAGGCTTGCCCGACTTCACCTATGGAACGCCGAGCACACTGCCATGGGCGATTGATCTCGGCGATGGCTTCGGCCGCCACCCGGTCCAGATCTATGAATCGCTTGCCATGGCGGCTTTTGCCATCGCGTTTGCCCAGTCCCGCAAGGCAGGAAAGAAATGGGCGCAGACCCATGCTTTTCACGCGCTGATAATTGTCTATGCTGGTCAGCGTTTCGTGTGGGAGTTCTTCAAGCCCTACCCCAGTCTGGCCGGGCCGCTGAATGTGTTCCACCTGCTTATGCTGGGGCTGATGCTTTATGGACTCATCTGGTGGCGACGCGGCAGTGCTCAGCCCGCCGGCGGCAATTGACGATATATCACGCAAGGCTGCGCCTTATATCTTCCACGACCAGACCACTTCGCTGTGCGAAAACTGCCTCGAGCCGGTTCCCGCCAAGGTCATCATCGAGGATGACAAGGTCTGGTATCTCAAGCGCTGCCTGACGCACGGCGTCCAGAAAGTCCTGATCAGCGATGACATCGAATACTGGCGCCAGCAAAAACTCTGGCTGAAACCCGGCGACCGGCCGCTGCAGACCCAGACCCGCACCGAGGCCGGCTGCCCGTTCGATTGCGGGCTGTGCCCAGATCACGAGCAGCACTCTTGCCTCGCCATCGTCGAGATCAATCAGGCCTGTAATCTCGCCTGCCCGGTGTGCTTCGCCAATGCGGCGGACATTCATGGCAGCCATCGCCCGCTGGGCGAGATCGCCGCAATGCTCGATGCGCTGGTGGCGAGCGAGGGTGAGCCCGATCTGGTGCAGATTTCCGGCGGCGAGCCGACTATCCACCCGCAGTTTTTCGAAGTGCTCGATCTCGTCAAGGCGCGGCCCATTCGCCACGTGATGATCAACACCAATGGAGTGCGGATCGCTCAGGACCGCGCTTTCGTCGAGCGCCTTGCCTCCTATGCGCCGCGCCTTGAAGTCTATCTCCAGTTCGATTCGCTGCGCGACGAGGCACTGATGGACCTGCGCGGGGCGAAGCTCGCGCGCATCCGACAGCAGGCATTGGAAGAATTAGAAAGAGTCAATCTTTCAACCACTTTGGTTGCAGTTGTAAAGCGCGGTGTGAATGATGGAGAAGTTGCTGACATAGTCCGCCATGCCTTGACATGGACCTGTGTGCGCGGCGTAACCTTCCAGCCGGTGCAGGATGCCGGGCGCAACGATGGCTTCGACCCCCGCGAGAACCGGGTGATCCTCACGCAAATCCGCCGTGAAGTCGCGAAATCGGGCGTGTTCGGGCTCGACGATATGATCCCCCTGCCCTGCAATCCCGACCAGATCTGCATCGGCTATGGTTTGCGCGCCGGGCAGGATGTCACTCCGATCACCTCGCATCTGCCGCGCGAATTGGTCCTGCGAGGGCCGAACACGATCAGCTATGAAGCCTATCCCGCGCTGCGCGCCTCGATCCTCGATTTGCTCTCGCTGGCGACCACCCAGTGCAATACCGAGGAGAAGCTGGCCGGCCTGCTGTGTTGCCTGCCGCAAGCGATGGTGCCTCAGGAGCTGAGCTATGCGAACAGCTTCCGCGTGGTGATCCTGCAATTCCTCGATCGCTACAATTTCGATCTTGCCACGGTGAAGCGCTCTTGCGTCCACTTCGTCACACCGGACGGGCAAATCTACCCGTTTGACACCTACAACACATTCTACCGAGAGGGCGCGGAAGGCGCCGGCGTCGTGGCGAAGCATCGCAGCCTTGCTGCAGGACGGAGGGGCTGATGCAGACAGTATTTGGCGGCTTGTTCATCGCCGCCGGCATTCTGATCGCCGGGCTGAGCGGCCTGTGCACGTTTTTCATGTTTGCAGAATCGAGCTCGCCAGAGACTTTTTCAGCCGAATCCATCGGGATTGTGCTTATTTTCGGGGGCATACCCTTCGCTACTGGCGTCACGTTCATCTTGCTGGGCCGCTATCTCATCAAGAATGCGAGAGATAGCTGATGCAAAAGGTCTTCGGCGGGTTGATGCTGGGTTGCGGCATATTGGTCGCCGGGCTCAGTGGGCTGTGCACGCTGCTGGTTGCAGGCACCGCAATGCTCGGCTCTTCCAGCGCACAGGAGACCATGTCGGTGATCCCGGCTTCGCTGATATTCGGCGGCATCCCGGTCGCCATCGGCATCGGACTGTACTTTGGCGGGCGTGCGCTGGTGCGCTCGGCGAAAGAAGACGAAGAGCGCGACCCTCCCACTTTTTAACTCTGGAGAAGCAATGAACCGCCGGTTTGCACTCGCCGCGATTGCCATCGCACTTGTCGCCGCTGCGCCGCCACGCCGGCCCGCGCCGACACCCGCTCCGCTTCCAGATATTGTCCGTGTGGCCATGATCACGGATCTCGGCACGATCACTCTCGATCTCGATCACAAGCGCGCGCCCGTCACCACACGCAATTTCGTGCGCTATGTCGATCAGCGCCGCTTTGACGGAATTGTCTTTTACCGCGCCATGCGGCTCGCATGGGGCACGCAGCCCAACGGCCTGATCCAGACGGGCACGCGCGGCGATCCGCGGCGCGAATTCCCTGCTATCGCGCACGAGCCCAGCAGCCAGACCGGCGTACTCCACAAGGCCGGGGCCATCTCGATGGCGCGCTGGGCTCCGGGCACGGCCAAGGGCGATTTCTCGATCCTGCTGTCCGACATGCCCGGGCTTGATGCCGATCCGGCTTCGGCCAACCCGGAACTCCAGGCGGGCTTTGCCGCTTTCGGGCATGTCACCACGGGCATGGATGTCGTACGCAAGATCTGGGATCAGCCGCTCTCACCCACGTCCGGCGAAGGCTTCCTGAAGGGTCAGATGCTCGAGCGCCCGGTCAGGGTGCTGACGGTGCGGCGGGTATCTCTCCCGCCGGCCGCGCCGGCACCCTGACCGCGAGCCTCAAGCCGCCACCTCGCGTTTGCCGACATTGTTCCAGTCGACGTTGCGCGTGGCATACATCACCCCGGCAAGCGCCGCGAAGAGCAGCACCGATCCGATCAGCAGCGACCATGCCTCGAGGTTGAGCAGCACGAACAGCAGCGCATAGAGCCCGACCAACATCGCGCCGATGAACTGCCCGCGCCGCCAGCTTTTCAATACCGCCGCGCTGTAGGCCGAAAGCAACCCGATGATCGCGCCCGAGGCGATGATATAGGCCCACATGAAGCCGATCACTTCAGCAAAGGCCAGCAGCAGCACGAAGAACAGCACCAGCCCGGCACCGGTCAACAGATACTCCGCCGAGGCCACCCGCGCGCCGCCGACGACGTCAAACAGCAGGAAGGCAACGAAGGTGAAGCCGATAAACAGGAAGCCGTACTTTACCGAGCGATCGACCTTGGAATAGAGGTTCACTGGCTCGACAAGGCCGACGGTGACCGCACGGGCCTGACCGGAAATCGATTCAGTCGCTCCCCCCGATGCCGGGTTGCTCG
>JANLSP010000522.1:0-2527 GCA_031362485.1 Novosphingobium sp. | reverse complement strand
GGCCAAGGCCTTTCTGAACCGCTTTGCCAAGGAGATGAATCCTTCGGTCAAGGGCTTTGCCGCCGATGCGCTCGCCGCGATCGATGGCTGGCCGTGGCCGGGCAATGTGCGCGAGCTGGAAAACCGGGTGAAGCGCGCGGTGATTATGGCGGATGGTAAGCTCATCGCCGCGACCGATCTGGATCTCGCCGGGCCGGACGCAGGCGATGCGCATGTACTCAACCTCAAGACCGCGCGAGAAGAATCGGATCGCCGCGTCATTCGCCATGCCCTGGCGCGCAGCGAGGGCAACATTTCCTCGACCGCAAAGCTGCTCGGGATCAGCCGCCCGACGCTCTACGATCTGCTCAAGCAATACGACCTCCATGGCTGAACCGGGCCGTCAGCGCTGGCTGGTGCCAGTGGTCGTGGCCGGCCTGCTCGCATTGGCAGGCCCCGGCGCTGCCGCGCCTTCGCAACAAGCCGCTGCGCTCATCGTCAAGGCGCGCGAAGCCATAGCAAGCGGTGACGGGCTTGGCGCCGAACTGCACCTGAAAGCGGCATTAGCAGCCGGGGCAAAACGCGAAGAGGTCGCGGCCCGCATGGGCGAGGCCTTCATCTATCAGCGCCGCCCGGAAAAGGCCCGCGAGTGGCTGGAGCCCGGCCAGTTCTCGCCGGATGATGCAGCCCATGGCTTTCACCTGCTTGGCTTGCTGGAACACGGCGAGGGCCATTTGCCGGCAGCCGCGCGCGCCTATGAACGCGCGATTGCGCTCGCGCCAAAGGCTGTGTCACTGTGGGTGAACATTGGCTATCTGCGGTATGCCGAAGGCAATCAACTGGCGGCGCTTGAAGCGGCTGACCATGCTTTGGAACTCGATCCCCAAAACGTTCGCGCCCTGGAATTCAAGGGTCTGTTTGTGCGTGACCAGTTTGGTCTTGCCGCTGCCCTGCCATGGTTCGAGGCTGCCTTGGCGCAAAGTCCGGGCGATCGCTCCGTGCTGATCGAGTATGCCGGGACACTCGGCGATTTGGGGCAGGCTCGCCGGATGCTTGCAGTGACGCTTGATTTGCTCAGGCGCGATGGCCGCAATGCCCGGGCCCTGCTGCTGCAGGCCCAGCTTGCCGCGCGCGCAGGCGACATGAGCCTTGCGCGTTCGCTGCTCAACAAGACCGGCAACCGGTTGCGCACCGTTCCGGCCATGCTGTTGCTCGATGGCATCATCGAGCTGCACGGAGGGAACAATCTGCTCGCCATTGAGGCTTTCGAAAAGCTCGTGGCACGTCAGCCTGCCAATGTGCAGGCGCAGGCTTTGCTGGCGCGCGCCTATTATTCGGCGGGAAATTTCAAGATCGTCGTTACCCGCTTCGCACCCATCGCTATGCGCGGCGACGCCGGTCCCGAGATGCTTACGCTGGTTGCAAGGGCGTATGAAGCGCTGGGCGAGCGCGATCGTGCGGTGCCGTTGCTCGAGCGTGCTGCGCATTTCGCCGATCTGCCGTTCATGGAGGTGCCGGAAAACAGGCCTGTCGGCGCGCTGCTGGCCGCATCGCGTCTGTCCGAGGCCGCGAGCCTGGCCGAACAATTGCGCGCAGCAAACCCGGGATCGGCGACAGCCCAGGCGCAGGCAGGCGATGCCCAACTCGCGCTGAAACAGCCATTGCCGGCGCTGGAACGTTATCGGCTGGCGGCGCGGCTGCGCATGCCGGAGAGCCTGCTTATGCGCACAGTTGCCGCTATGAGCATGGCCGGGCAGGGTGGCGAGGCCGGTTTGCTGGTTGAAAACTATCTCGCACAGAACCCTACCAGCCGGGTTGCCGTGCGCCTTGCCGCCGCGCATGCTGCCGCGACGAACGATTGGCAGCGCGCGCGCCAGTTGCTCGAATTCCTGCGGCTGGCAGGGGGCGAAGGCGATGTGCGCCTGCTTGCCGACCTGTCACTCGCTCAGTTACGCGCGGGCGACGCCGAGGCAGCCGAGGCGACTGCACGCACAGCCTATCGTCTGCAACCCGCCAATGGCGCCGCCGCAAAGGCCTGGGGGATGAGCCTCAAAGCGCTGAAAACGCGCCCCGCTGACGCCCGGGCGCTATTGGCGAAGGCCAGCGCGCTGGGCGCATAGCAACTCGACATCCACTGGTTCCTGAGGCAATTGCCGAGCAGAAACTGGAGAGGATCGTTGCACATGGCCGGGGCGCTTGATGGCATTACCGTGATTGAACTGGCCGCAATCGGGCCGGTGCCGTTTGCCGCCACGATGCTGGCCGATCACGGCGCTCGGGTGATCCGGGTCGAGCGGCGCGGGATGGCCTCCCTGACGAGCAATTTCGGCAAGCAGGACATTCTGCGGCGCAACCGCGAGCTCATCGAACTTGACCTCAAGGACGCAGGCGACATTGCCCTGCTGAAGGACATGCTGCGTAATGCCGAAGCCCTGATCGAAGGATATCGCCCCGGTGTTCTGGAACGCATGGGGCTGGCGCCCGACCTGCTGCTGGCCAACAATCCCCGGCTGGTGATCGGGCGGATGACAGGCTGGGGCCAGGAAGG
>JANLSP010000477.1:0-6178 GCA_031362485.1 Novosphingobium sp. | reverse complement strand
CGGCGGCAGCCGTCAGCGGCGACGAATTGATCCGCAGCATTCCGCAAATGGGGGATGTTTCCTTTAATCCGGGGAACAACGCCCAGACCAGCAATGCGGCGCGCGGCGACGTGGGTTCGGTAAACCTGCGCTCCCTGGGGGTGGGCAATACGCTGGTCCTGCTGAATGGACGCCGGGTTGTCGCCCACCCGACCAGCCAGGGGCTGTCCGATACCGGTTCCGTTCCGGTGATCAGCTACAATTCCAACGCGATCCCGACCACCGGCTTGCAGCGCCTCGAGGTCCTGCTTGACGGCGCTGCGGCGCTCTATGGCTCGGACGCAGTGGCCGGCGTTGTCAACACGGTCGTCAAGGAGAACTACGACGGGCTGCGCGCGTCCCTGCAATATGGCGGTGCGGAACGCACTTCCATGCGCGAGTTCCAGGGCAACCTGCTGGTCGGAAAGAACTTCGATCGCGGCAATGTCACGGTCTCGTTAGAATACACTCAGCGTGAAGCGCTACGCGCCGAGGACCAGGAGTTCACCGCCTCGGCCGACCTGCGGCCGCTGTTCGCCGGCTATCCAGCTTTTGCCGGCCTGACGGGACCCGACACCCGCGCTACGCGCGGCACCTGGCCGGCGCTGCAGACTACGCTGCAGGTTCGCCAGCTCACCGGCGTCGGCACGGCCACGCAGACCTTGACCACAACCGCCGGCGCGTTTCACATCCGGCCGCTGCAACTGGGCGGAGTGAACCAGCCCTGCACGACTTCGCTTGCAGCCGGCCTCTGCCTCGTCAACACCACCCTGCCGACCACAGGGGTGTTCCGCGATCTGCGCTACGATACGGCCAAGGGCACCACCATCCTGCCCGACGTGAAACGTCTCAACATCTTCGCCAATGGTCATTACGATCTGACCGACTCGCTCACGCTGTTTGGCGAGTTCGGCTATTACCGGTCCGACACGTTCCGGCTCCAGCCGCCGGTGATCAACCTCAACCGGATCTGGATTCCGGCGAGCAACTACTGGAACCCGTTCGGCGCGGCGACCCTGCCCAATGGCCAGGCCAATCCCAACCGCCTGCCCGGACTAAGCAATGTCCCGGCCGCAGGCCTTCCGGTGCTGATGACCAACTACCGGTTCGTAGATACCGGCCCGCAGACCGTCGACGTCACCGGCTCGCAGCTTCGCGCGCTCATCGGGCTCAAGGGGGAAACGCTCGGGTTCAAGTGGGAGACCGCCTTCGTCTATTCCGAAGCCGATGCCCGCGACACCTCGTTTGCGGTCAAAAGCTCGGCGCTCCAGCGCAGTCTGGCGCTGGCTACGCCTGACGCCTACAACCCGTTCAATGGCGGATGCCTGACTGCGCCGACGGTGGGCGACTGTACGCCCAGTTCGCAAACCGCGATCAATGCCATCGGTTTCCAGCTTGAGCGCTACTCCAAGACAACGCTGGCAATGGGCGACTTCCGCGCCTCGCGGTCCGACCTGTTCAGCTTGCCTGGCGGCGATGTCGGCATTGCCTTCGGTGCGGAATTCCGCCGCGAAACCCAGCGCGACAACCGCGACGCCTCACTCGATGGCTCAAGCCCCTTTGTCGATGCCGTCTCGGGCGAAATCACGCCGAGTGATGCCGCTGCCGTAAGCGACAACCCCGACACCTACGGCAAGCGGACGGTAGCGGCGGCCTATCTCGAACTGGCAGTGCCGCTGGTTTCCGAAGAGATGAACATTCCCCTGGTGCGCAGCTTAAATGTCCAGTTGGCAGGGCGCTACGAGCACTACAGTGACTTCGGCAGTGTCGCCCGCCCGAAGATTGCGGCAGCCTGGGATGTGGTTGACGGGCTGCGTCTGCGTGGCTCCTTCTCAAAGGGCTTTCGCGCGCCAAACCTCGAACAGACCAATGCCGTCGAATATGGCCGGCTTGCGACAACCCAGGATTTCATCCGATGCGAGGCGGATCTGCGAGCGAACCGGATTGCGTCCTTCGGCGCCTGCGGCCAGAACGTGAGCTACTCGCGCCGCATTGCCGGCAACCCCAACCTGGAACCCGAAAAGAGCACGAACTATTCTGCCGGCATCGTGCTGCAGCCCAAATTTCTCGAATCTGGCAAGAGCCGCGTGACCTTCACGGCCGACTACTGGTCTATCCGGCAGACTGGCATTGTCGGGACGTTCGGCAACAGCGCCGCAATCGTTCAGGACTATTTGCTGCGGATGACCGGATCCTCAAACCCCAATGTGATCCGTGATCCGGTCAACGCAGACGATGCAGCGGCCTTCGCGGGAACCGGAATCGCCCCAGCCGGCCGCATCATCCGGGTCCGCGACCAGTTCATCAATCTCCAGCCGCAGTCGGTGCGCGGCATCGACCTGGGCCTCTACTGGGAACTGAAGGATACCGGCGTCGGCGATTTCGATCTGTCGCTCAATGCTTCGCGCTTGCTGGAATTCGATCGCGAGCCCGGCCCCCAGGTCGATGCCCTCGTCGCGGCACGGGCAGCAGGCCGGATCAATGCGGCCACTCCCTTGCCCGAAGGACAAGACCTGATCGAGGCGGATGGCCGTCCGAAGTGGCGCGGCACGGCATCGCTGACCTGGAGCCTCGGCAAGTTCCAGGTCGGCTCCTTTGCGCGCTACATCGGCAAGGCCAACGAAACCGGTTTCGTTGATTCCGCCGGCAACCCCTGGGTGGTCGATGACACGCTGACATTCAATCTCTACGCGCAGGTCAGACTCAAGAACGTCGGGGGCTTTGGTGGTGACTTGCGCTGGCGGGTCGGGGTGCGCAATCTCACCAATGTCAAGCCGCCGCTGACTTCCGAAGGCTACCTAGGATCGCTCTATAACCCCTATGGGCGCTACTGGTACACTTCGGCTACAGTCGAGTTCTGATGGGTATCAGGGACGTTCGGGCTTCGGCCCGCATCATGTTCGTCACCGGGCTGGCTGCGGCATTGCTGCAGCCGGTTTCCGCAGCAGCACAGGCGGAAGACAAGGCGATTGCCGCAACGCAACGCCCCTGTCCTGCCCTGCTAGATAGCGTGGCAATCTGCCATGCCGGCCGCGATGCCAATGGTGCATGGTACCTTGCGGCGGTTCCCAGGGATTGGAACCGGATGCTTGTCGTCCACGCCCATGGCGGACCGCGTCTGGGTGCGCCGAAGCCCGATGATCCTGACGAAGATCTGGAACGTTTCGCTGTCATGGTGCGGCAGGGATATGCCTGGATCGGATCGACCTATCGTCGCGGCGGCTATGGCGTGCGCATGGCCGCTGAGGATGTCGACACCAGCCGGGCGCTGTTCTGGGCGCGCATTGGCAAGCCGCGGCTGACGATTCTGCACGGCCAGTCCTACGGCGGTAATGTCGCGGCGAAACTCGCCGAGCTGCGCAGTCTCGATGCCGAAGGGAACCGGCTCTACGACGGCGTTCTGTTGACCAACGGGGTTTTGTGGGGCGGCACGCGTGCCTACGGTTTCCGCGCTGATCTGCGCGCCGTCTATCAATACTTTTGTCGCAACCATCCACGATCCGATGAAGTGCAATACCCCGCCTGGCAGGGGCTGCCGCGCGACAGCACCATCACGAAGGCGGAGCTTGAGGCCCGCGTCAATGCCTGCACCGGAGTCGATCTGCCAGCGTCCAAGCGAACCCCCGACCAGCAGCGTAGGCTCTCGGGGATCACAGGCGCCACAGGCATCGATGAAAAGAACGTGCAGCGCCACCTCGAATGGGCGACGTTTACCTTTCGCGATCTGGTGCAATTTCGGCTTGAGGGGCGCAACCCGTTCGACAATGCAACAGCGGCATACAAGGGATCCGGTGATGACCGCGCGCTCAATCGCGGCGTGGAGCGGTTTTCAGCAGACCCGCTTGCCGTATCGGCGTTGAAATTTGATTCCGACCTGACCGGGCACATAATCCTGCCGACAGTCGCCTTGCACTGGCAAGCCGATCCGATTGCCGCCGCCGCCGCCGATGCCGCCTATGAACAGACAATCATCGGCCAGGGCAATGGTCATTTGTTCGTCCGGCTTGCCACCGCCCATGGAACGCACAGTCGCCTATCCGATGCCGAATATCTGGCGTCACTAACGGCTCTGGTTGGCTGGATTAGCTCCGGGATCAAGCCTGCCGGATCTGCGATCGCAGAGCATTGCCGAGAGACTGCCCGAAAGGAACGCGGAGTCTGTAGTATGAACTGAGACCCTGCCATCGCAGATGGGGGTCTCTGGATTGAATCTCAGACTATGGGCAATGAGTTCCAATTTTTCTCCAATCCTTGTGCTTGGTAAATCCAAGGGCAGGCAGGCGGCAGGATAGGCCGCAAGCGCACCCTTCGCCCAATCGCGCCACACTTGCCAGGGCGGTACCTCCGTTGTCTGTCAGTGGTCGAGGCAGCCCAATAACAGATCCCGATTGTTCGTCGAAGAGATTGCCGGCCTTCGACGGCACCAAAGGCCGGCGAGAGTTCAGAGTTCTGTTCTCTCCGACAAGGTCAGGGCATCGTCGACGTCCACGCCCAGATATCTGACTGTGTTCTCTATGTTGGTATGATCCAACAGGATTTGGACAGCACTCAAATTGCCTGTTGCCTTATAGATCAACGATGCCTTTGTCCGACGCATCGAGTGCGTACCATATTCACGGACATCAAGGCCGACCGTGGTTACCCACTCGTCGACGAGGCGCGCATACTGCCGGGTGCTGAGATGGCCCATGTAGTCTATCCGGCTTGGGAAAACGAAATCAAGCATGGAGCCTCCGCGGCGCTGGAGCCAGGCCTCCAAGCTCCTACGAGCCTCTTTCATGATCTCGAATTGAACCGGTTTGCCAGTCTTCTGCTGTATGACCGTAGCGCGATTGCGGAGTCGCCCGCAACTGACCAGATCGCCGATCCTGACCTTGACAAGATCGCAACCCCTCAGCTTACTGTCGATTGCCAGATCAAAAAGCGCCTGACCTGACCCCCAACTTTCATCCAGTTGCGATTAGAGCCTCGGCATCGTTGTTGCCCACGTGGTCAGGTGTTCGAGTCACCTAAGCGGCGCCATCTGCCTGTTCGACGCCGGCCGGACCCCCAATCAGCCGGCGCAGTCTTGCTGCCTGCACCGGCTTGTGCATGACAACGATGCCGGCCTTCTCCGCCTCGCCGAGCAAGGGTGAATCAATCTCACCGGTGATGATGATCGCAGGCGGCGGATCAGGTATTTGCGCGCGCATCGACTGGATCAGATCGAGGCCGGTCATGCTGCCGGTCAAGCGCTGATCGGTGATCACAAGGCCGAAACGCCGGCCGCTCGCGAGCCGTTCCAGCCCGGCTTCGGCATTGGCTTCGGCTTCAAATTCGACCCCCCAGAGCGAAAGCAGATTGCACAGCGCCGCGCGGACATCTTCATCATCCTCGATCAGCAACAGAGGATCGCCGCCGCGTCGCAGCGGCGCTGCTGATTCGGCGGGCAGGCGCTGCGGAATGTACTCGTCCCCTGCCCATGGCGGCTGGCGCAACCGAAAGCGCGAGCCACGTCCAAGGCGCGATGCCACTTCGATGCGCGAATCGAGCAAGGCAGCGGAGCGCCGGGTAATGGCAAGGCCCAGGCCAAGCCCGCGCCGCCGATCCCGCTCGGGATTATCCAGCTGAACATAATCGTCAAAAATCCGCGTCAGATCTTCTGGCGCGATGCCGCTGCCGGTGTCCCAGACTTCAAAGCAGATGTCCCCCCCAAGCGGGCGCACCGCTAACAGAACACCGCCCTTGCTGGTTGCACGCAGCGCATTGGAAACCAGATTGCTGGTGACCTGCTCCAGCAGCGCACTATCGCTCAGCACGCGTTCGCCATTGGACCGAAAGCGCAGCTCAAGCCCGCGCTCGATCGCCAGTGGGAGGAACACCTGGCTGATCCGGTCGAACATCGCGTCGACGTCGACCGCCTCAAGCCGCGGCTTGACGATGCCGGCCTCGAGCTTGGAGAGATCCAGCAGCCCTTCGAACGAGCTTTCCATCGCTCCGATACTATCCTGAATCCGACGCACCACATCACGCCCACCGCTGTCGAGGCGCAAGTCTTCGAGCGACGAGGAGAACAGCCCGAGCGCATAGAGCGGCTGGCGTAGATCATGGCTGGCGGCGGCGAGGAACTGTGATTTGGCGAGGTTTGCCTGTTCGGCAGCCTGGCGCGCCGCTTCAGCAG
>JANLSP010000475.1:0-11548 GCA_031362485.1 Novosphingobium sp. | reverse complement strand
ATCACTGACCGCAAGCGCGACATGATCGTCAACGACAAGGGCGATAACATTGCGCCGCAGAAGGTTGAAGGCATGCTGACGCTGCAACCGGAAATCGCGCAGGCCATGGTTTCGGGCGATAAGCGGCCTTACATTGTCGGGCTAATCGTCCCCGATGCCGAATGGGCGCTGGCCTGGGCTCGGGCCGAGGATGAGAAATTCGATCTCGCACGGCTGCAAGGCCTCCCCGCCTTCCGCAGCGCCATCCGCGCGGCGATCGACCGGGTGAACCTGGATCTCTCAGTCACCGAGAAAGTGCGTCAGTTCGTGTTCGCCGACGAGGCCTTCACCATCGAAAACGAGGAAATGACGCCCAGCCTGAAGATCCGCCGCCACAAGCTGAAGGAGCGTTATGGCGAGCGGCTGCACGGGCTTTACCGGAGCTAGGCCGCCACCTGCTCCACCCATTCGGGATAGAAGCTCGGCGCGCGCGTCGACCAACCCGGCGCGGTGGCGGCGGCTTCGCTGATCGACTGGAGCAGTCCCTTGCGGCGGTCGGGCTTGATCTGCGGCAGCGCGGCAGCTGCGCAGAAGGCTGATGGCAGCCAGGGGCGCACTTCGGGGCCGAGCAGGCGCTCGTACAGGAAGCGGAAGGCGGAGAAGCCATTGATCCGCTCTTGCGCCAGATCGAAGGCGGCAACGCGCACCAGCTTGCCAATGAAACTTTCGGTGCCTTCGAAGCTGCTGTCATCGGGCAGCGCGCCGCGCAGCACCTTCAGTTCCTGATAGACGACATACTGGCTGCGGATCGAGGCGACTTCCGCCGAATCGCGCGCCCAGAGCTTGAACGCGTCCTGGCGGCCAAGGCCGATATCGAGACTTCGCTTGATGTAGCGCTGCTCGCAAGCGGTGAAGCCCGCAAATTCGCGCAGTTCGGCGATGGTGAGCATGGCCGTGCCGGTGGTGGACATGATGCGTCTATCCCTGTTTGCAGCCGTAAGAGCCGCGACAGGGCTAGATCACCAGAATTTGGTTATGATCACGTTAACCACGATGGCTAAATCAGTCCTGCAAGCGGACTAGAGGGATCTGCGTATTTGCGCTGGCCCATGCGGCCCGCAAGATAGGCGTGGCGGCCCGCCTCGACGGCGAGTTTCATCGCCCGGGCCATGCGGATCGGATCCTTGGCCTCAGCAATCGCGGTGTTCATCAGCACGCCGTCGCAGCCCAGTTCCATCGCAACAGCCGCTTCGGACGCAGTGCCGACCCCGGCATCAACCAGCACAGGAACTTTCGCACCCTCGACGATCAGGCGGATCGTCACCCGGTTCTGGATGCCCAGCCCCGAACCGATCGGCGCGCCCAGCGGCATGACGGCAACTGCCCCCGCCTCCTCGAGTTGTTTCGCCGCGATCGGATCATCAACGCAATAGACCATGGGCAGAAAGCCCTCGTTGGCCAACACTTCGCAAGCCTTGAGCGTTTCGCGCATATCGGGATAGAGCGTGCGCGCCTCGCCCAGCACTTCGAGCTTGACCAGATCCCAGCCGCCCGCCTCGCGCGCCAGCCGCAGCGTGCGGATCGCCTCGTCGCCGGTGAAACAGCCGGCCGTGTTGGGCAGATAGGTGATTTTTTTGGGATCGATGAAATCAGTCAGCATCGGTGCGTTGCGATCGGATATGTTGACCCGGCGCACCGCCACCGTGACGATTTCCGCCCCCGAAGCCGCTACCGCCGCCGCGTTCTGGGCAAAGTCCGTGTACTTGCCGGTGCCGACAATCAGCCGCGAGCGGAATGTGCGACCGGCGACAGTCCAGCTGTCATCGGGGAAGGGGTCATCCAGGCCACCGCCGACAAAGTGGACGATCTCCAGCACATCGCCATCAGCCAGCTTGCGTTCGGCAAGGCTCGAGCGCGGGGCTATCTCGCCATTGTGTTCGACCGCCACCTTGCGGGGATCGAGATCGAGACTGAGGACAAGATCGGCGATGCTGGCACCGCGCGGGGCCCGGCGCGGTTCGCCGTTGACGACAAGGGAAAGCTGATCACTCATGACATGGGCAGATAGCGCGCAGCCAGCATTTGGCAATGCGCGGAGAGCCGCGATCACATGATTTGCCGCAGGTTCCGGATATGAGCCATTGCCACCAGCATGACGCCAGCAATTGTCAGGACAGCCTCAGTCAGGCCATGCGGCGCGAACAGCCCGGCAATCATCAGGCCTATGCCCGAGACGCCGATGGCCAGCGAGCGGCGCTGGCCGTGCCGCACGGCGGCAATCCCAACCGTCAGCGCGGCAATAACAATCGCCAGAGTAAGCCCTGCCCGGTGGATCGCCGGCGCAAACAGAACTTCGCCAGCCACGCTGCCAAAGCCGAAAAACGTGACCAGTGCGATCCCGGCAATGCAATGCAAGGCGCACAGTCCGGACAGGACAATGCCTATTCGGTCGAGCCGGAGGCGAATCGAGGACCATGCTTGCTGCACCGATCCCTGTTATGTGATATTGTATCATCAGGCAAGGTGGCCTTTTGGCCATGCTTGAAATTGGGGGCTTGCCGCTCCACAGAAAGGGCAATGAACAACGTCGCTTCCCGACTCGTCCAAACCGGCGCTGCCCGGCCGCTTGCCATTGCCGGCTGGCTGTTCGGCGTGGCAAGCCTCGTCGGCCTGATCGTCGTGGTGGGTGGGATCACCCGTCTGACCGAATCGGGCCTCTCGATCACTGAATGGAAGCCCGTCACCGGTGTGCTGCCCCCGCTAAGCGAGGCGCAGTGGCAGGCCGAATTCGCCGCCTACCAGCGCATCCCGCAATTCACCGAGATTAACGGCCCGGCGGGGATGGCGCTGGCGGACTACAAGTTCATCTATATCTGGGAATGGGTGCACCGCTTGCTGGCGAGGCTCGTCGGCATGGCCTTTGCCCTGCCGCTGGCCTGGTTCTGGATCAGGCAGCAGATCCCGAAAGGCTTCAAGCCGAGGCTGCTGCTGCTCTTGGCGCTCGGCGGGATGCAGGGTGTCATCGGCTGGTGGATGGTCTCTTCCGGGCTCAGCCAAGACGTGAAAGTCAGCCACTTTCGGTTGGCGACGCACCTGATGGTCGCGCTGTTGACACTTGGCGCACTAATCTGGACTGCGCTCGACATGAGAGCGCTTGCCAGAGGCCAGGCTGCCGCACGACTGACGCGCTTTTCAGCCGTGGTTCTGGTGATGCTGGCCATCCAGCTTGCCTATGGCGCGCTGGTGGCAGGGCTGCGCGCGGGGCACGTCGCGGCCGACTGGCCGCTCATGCAAGGTCAGTTTTTTCCGGCGGGGATCGATTGGTCGCAAGGCCTGATCCACGCCATGATCAGCGATCCCTTCCTCGTTCACTTCATCCACCGCTGGTGGGCATGGATTCTGGTGGCGGCGCTGATTGTCATGGCTCGCAAATTGCGCCGGGCAGACGGGCGAGCGCAATCGCTCGCCATTCATTCCGCTTTCGGCGTTCAGATTCTTCTGGGCATCGCGACAGCCATGAGCGGGGTTGAGCTGTGGCTGGCGGTGATGCACCAGTTGACTGGCGCGATGCTGGTCGCAGCAACGGCCTGGGGCGCCCACGCACTTGGGCGGCAGCGTTGATTGCCCCTTGGAAAGCCAAGACATTGCTTGACGAACGGCGGTTTGCCTGCGCCAATAATGGGTATGGGCTGCATTTCCTGTTACGCCAGGATCGCAAATGCAGCGGGGGGATAGTGGCGGAGATGCTTACCGGGGTCCACAAAAGGCAGCTCATCCGGGATCACGCCCGGCAGAGATCAGCCGGGCCATGACGCAGGGCCGGGTGAAAGACATGCTGGCCTGGCGCAGCAGCACAGCAGCCTTCTTGGCGCTGGCGGCCCTGGCCGGACATGGCCCTGCAGCGGGGCAGCCCAGTCATGGCTACAGCCCGCCGCAATTTGTCCTGTTGCTGAGCCGGACGCTGGTCAGATCCCTGCCAGACGGCAAGACGATCACCACCCGCCGCAGTTACGAAGTTCGCATCTCGCGAGCAGGCGAAGGCTTTCGCGTCGATGGCAAGTTGGTTGATGTGGGGGTCGATGTCCCGCCTTCGCTGCAGGCTTTTGCGGAAATCGAACGGCGGCGGCCGGACAATGGCCTGTTCCCGATCACTCTTGACGGCAACGGCATGATCGCAGCACCCGGCGGCCCGGAGCAATCCGCAGCCGTGGGCCAGGCAGCCAACCTGTTGTCCGAGCGGATCGGCGGAACGGGCTTGTCGGCGCTCGACATGCTGCAAGCCCAGGCATTTGTCGCCCGCCTGCGCAGCGGCTCGGCGCGAAGCCAATGGCCGGACGACGTGTTCCGGCCCGCGCTGGGCAGGCGCAGCGAATCGCGCACGATAGCCTTGCCCGAAGGTCGCGAGGGCCGGGTGCTGATTGAAGTCGAAGGACAAGGAGCGGGTCCGCAGGGGCAGGTCGCGGCGGTAGACCGGATCGTGACGACCGATCTTGGCGGAGATCGGCGCGTAACGCGTGAGCGCTGGCAGATCAGCCGCTACACCGCTAACGGTGAGCGGTAATATATTACCTCTTCGGAAACGGGCCGTTTCGCTTGACTTTCGTGCGTTTGGCGGCAATTGGCGCTGCTTCGCTCCGACGGCGTTTGGCCGCGGGGGCCCAGCACGCTGCTGATAATTACGAAGGACTCCCATCTGCCATGAAGGCGCTGTCAACACAGACCCGGTCGATAAAGCCGGCCGAAGTCGAGAAGCAATGGCACCTGATCGATGCTGACGGCCTGGTGCTCGGTCGGCTCGCGGTGATCATCGCCAATCTCCTGCGCGGCAAGCACAAGCCGAGCTTCACCCCGCATGTCGATTGCGGCGACCATGTCGTCGTGATCAATGCCGGCAAGGTGCGGCTGACGGGCAACAAGCGCGCCAACAAGGTTTATTACAAGCACACCGGTTATGCCGGTGGCATCAAGGAAGTGACCGCGGCCAAAGTGCTGGACGGCCGCTTTCCCGAGCGCGTGTTGGAAAAGGCGGTCGAACGCATGGTTCCGCGCGGACCACTTGGCCGCGATCAGATGCGCGCACTCCATCTCTACGCCAGCACCGACCATCCGCATGGCGGGACACAGCCCCAGCCGCTCGATGTCGCGTCTCGCAACCGCAAGAACAAGGTGGGCGCATAATGTCCGATAATTCAGTTACCGATCTCGCCGATCTGGGCGCTCTGGCTGCCGGCGCCCCGCCGGAATCAGAAGCTGCCGCGCCAATCGCTCCGCCGGTGCGGACCGGCCCTGCCGCTCCGATCCGCGAGAAGGAAGTCGATGCGCAGGGCCGTGCTTATGCGACTGGCCGCCGCAAGGACGCGGTCGCACGCGTCTGGATTAAGCCCGGCTCGGGCAAGATCACGGTCAACGGCCGCGATCAGGAAGTCTATTTTGCCCGGCCGACATTGCGTCTGGTTATCAACCAGGTGTTCGACGTCTCCGAGCGCACCGGTCAGTATGACGTGGTCTGCACGGTCAAGGGCGGCGGGCTGTCCGGCCAGGCCGGCGCGGTCAAGCATGGCATCGCCCAGGCCTTGTCGAAGTTCGAACCGCTGCTGCGCAGCTCGGTCAAGAGCGCTGGCTTCCTCACCCGCGACAGTCGCGTGGTCGAGCGCAAGAAGTATGGCCGTGCCAAGGCACGCAAGAGCTTCCAGTTCTCGAAGCGCTAAAACGAATCAGCTGCGAATCAGCTGCGAATCATTTGAGGGGCTGCGGGCAACCGCAGCCCCTTTTTCGTACATCTTGCCAACTCACGGGGGTCTTTGTTCCGCCGCAAACCCTTGTTTTGCAAGCTACCTTTCATTAAACACAACCAATCACAACAAGGTATCTTGCGTCACACACTACCTTGCTATAGACAGTGTCCATCCGATCGGCGCGCAACCCTTGCGGGGCAGTCGATCAACAGCTCGCATCGGCGCTGCAATGGCACCGGGCGAATCACAGGAAGGAGACGCAAAATGCAAAAATTCTTGATCATCGCCGCATCGCTGCTGGCAACCGGAACGCTGTTTGCCGCGACACCCGGCGTCGCATCGGCAATGCCAGGCGAGACCGCAGTCGCGGTCAGCCATGCCGACCTTGACCTCGCCACACCGGAAGGGCAGCGCCGGCTTGACCGGCGGATTGCGCGGGCCGCGCGCACGATCTGCGGCATCGACATGCAGGTCACGGGCACGCGCATGGCATCGGGCGATGCCACCGCATGCTATGATAAGGCTTTGCGTGACGTTCGCCAGCGCGTTGCGTCGGCAATAGAAAACGGCCGCCGCGGCGGATGAAAATCCTGGCCCCGGCGCGACCCTCGTGATCGCGCCGGCGCCGCAGCCCTGGGAGACTGTGTGTGCCCGAATCAATTGAAGTCCAGCTGAAGAAAGGGGTCCTGGGCCTTTGCGTCCTGGCTCTGCTTTCGCGCGGCAATTCCTATGCCTACGAAATTGCCAGCAAGCTTTCGCTGGCCGTGGGCATGGGCGAGGGCACGATTTATCCGCTGATGCGGCGGATGCAGATCGACGGAATGGTCGCGACCTATCTGGAGGAGTCGCCCTCCGGCCCGCCGCGCAAGTATTACCGGCTGACCGACGCTGGCCGCGCCACGCTGGCGGAACAGCTGGCCGAATGGCGCGGATTTACCGCTTCGGTCGAAGACCTGATCGGCCAGACCGAAGCAGAAGCATCAAAAGCAGAGGGAGGGGCACAATGACCAGAGACGAATTCATCAGGCGGCTGACGCGTGGGCTTGATGGCCTGCCGCAGGCCACCATCGATGAAATGGTGGCGGATTACGCCGACCATTTCGAGGCGGCCAGCGCAGAAGGCCGCTCGGACGCCGAAGTTGCCGAAGCACTTGGAGATCCTGCACGACTTGCCCGCGAGCTGAAACTCGAAGCAGGCATCAAGCGCTGGCAGGAAGTCCGCTCGCCAAGTTCGGCCTGGGCGGCAGTGATTGCCTTCCTCGGCTTGGGCGCAATCGATATCCTGATTCTGTTGCCAGTCCTGCTGCCGGCGATCGGCGTGATGATCGGGCTGTTCGTCGCCGTGATCGGCATTTTCGTCGGCGGCGGCGCGATGCTCATTGTCGGGCCGTTCAACCAGTTTCCGGGCGGGCCGCTCGCTGCCGTGCTGAGCGGTCTGGGTATGATGGCGGGCGCAGTCTCGCTCGGCGCGCTGCTGGCGATTGCCGCGATGTGGCTGGTCAACGGCCTGATGTGGTTCGGGCGACTGCACTACCGGGTTATCGAACCCGCGATCAAGAACGAAAGGTAAGGCATCATGGGCATGACCAAGAAACTGTTGATCGTCTTCGCCAGCGGGCTGCTGCTCTCGCTGATCATGCTGAGCTCGGCCTGGGTGATCGGCGGCGATGAATTGAGCAAGCGGGTTCACAATGGCAAGCGCTGGTCGATGAAAGTGGACACCGATCACAACGGGCGGAAGACCGAGCGCGCGCTGACTTTCGACCCCGCCTTGCCGTTGACAATATCCACGCCGGTGACGCTGCGCTTCACGCGAGGCGACACGGTGAGCATGACGGTTTCAGGCGAAAAGAAGGCAGTTGACGCGCTGGTCTGGGAAGGCGGCAAACTTTCCGCCGGCAAAGGAATCCATTTTGGCGACGACGATATGAGGGTGACGATCACCGCGCCGCGCCTCAGTGCGCTGATCCTCAATTCGGCTGCCAGCGCGAAGCTCGCCGAGCTTGATCAGCCAAGCCTGAAAGTCGAGACGCGGGGCGCGGTCGAAATGGAGGCGAGCGGCAGAGTCGAGAGTCTCGACATCAGCACTGCAGGGGCCAGCGAGCTCGATTTCAGGGAGCTCGCTGCCCGGGACGCAAAGGTCGTCACTCGCGGGGCGGGCGATGTCACGATTGCCGCCGTCGGCAAAGTCGATGTCGAGATCAATGGAGTCGGCTCGGTCAGCCTGCGGCGCAAGCCGGCTGAGCTCACCAGCCGGATCCAAGGGGTCGGGTCGATAGATAACGACTATTGATGATGCACGGCCGCGACCGACAAGCCATGATCGGCCGACCACTCCAGCCGGTTATAGCTCGGACGGCTTGAGCGCAGCCGCTCGGAAAGCGTGCCCGCGCCGATGATACGGATCGCATGTCCGTCAAGCTCGATCAATCGGTCGAAGGCGTCATGGACGTGGCCCGAAAGGACCGCGTCGACCCCTGCCCGCGCCAATGCCGCCAGTGCTTGCCTCCCGCCGCGCGTCGAGCCGGTCGAGCGGGTATCCGAATCGACCAGCGGATGATGGCAGGTAACCAGGCGCAGCCCCCTGCCCGGCAGTGCCGCGAGCCCCGTCAGCGTCTCGGTCAGTTCGTGACGGCGCACCCGGCCTTTTGACCAGTTGAGCCGCCACTGCGCCCGGCCAATCGTTTTAAGAGGCACCAGCGAGACACCTTCGAGCGCAAGTTCGCGGTGCACTGCTGTATGCATGGCGCGAAACCGTTCGTAGGGTCGCAGCAAGCGCCGCAGCGGATCCCAGTAATAGGGCATATCATGATTGCCGGCCTCGACACTGACCGGCACGCTGAGCGAAGCCAGCCATTGCCCTGCCGCGGCAAATTCACGCACCCGCCCGCGCATGGTGAGATCGCCGGTGCAGATCACCGCGTCCGGGCGGCTGCAGGCAACTTCATCTGCGAACCAGTCAAGCGCAGCGCGATCTTCCGCGCCGAAATGCAGGTCGCTGATGTGAAACAATAGGATCGGGGCGGCCATGGTCGTTCGCCTGCGAAGCAGGGCGGAGAAATGCAAGCAAAATGTCACAGGCTTGACGACAGGGCCGACAGTCGTGCCACTGTCGGCCTGCTGACGTGTTCGGCGGGATGAATCGCTTTTATGGGTCCGCAGCAACGAAAGGAGTTCGCATGGTTGTCCAGGAAATGCGTTTGCAGAACGGGTGGTCGCAGCAACAGCTGGCCGACATTAGCGGGCTCAATGTTCGCACCATCCAGCGCATCGAACAAGGCCAATCGGCGAGCCTCGAATCGTTCAAGGCATTGGGCGCGGCGTTCGATGTCGATTTCTCACAATTGCAGGAGGATACCGTGCGCAACATCGTCAGCACTCCCGAACAGACCGAAGTTTTCCTCGCCTTCCGCCAGGTCCGCAAGATGCGCGGGCTCTATTCGCATATGATGAGCTATGTGATTGTCATGAGCGGGCTTGCCGCGATCAACCTGATACTCATGCCGCATCGCATCTGGTTCATTTTTCCGCTGCTGGGCTGGGGTGTCGGACTGCTTTCGCATGCCGTCAGCGTGCTCAACATTCTGCCTTGGTTCGGCCCGGAATGGGAACGGCGGCAGGTTGAAAAGCGGCTGGGCCGCAAGCTCTGATCGATCCTGGTCGGCCGTTCGTCGAGCGCCAGCATCCTCTGTCGGATGGTCGATCGCATCGGACGATTGCGGCGGTCCTCCTGGCCGATGTTCCATTAAATGTGGGTCATGCAAGGAGGGTCGAAGCCATGACATCGCGTGTTCTCAAGGCGATCATCGCCGCAAGCCTGACTGTTGGCCTCACCGCAGGTGCCAGCGCAGCCAGCGCCGCACTTCGATACAACGACCTGGACCTAGCCACAGAGGCGGGCCAGGCCGAGCTTGAACGGCGCATCGACACCGTCATGCGCCAGGCCTGCCCGGAGGAAACCGTGACTGGTTCGCGCATTGCTGTCGCCAGCGGGCGCGCCGAATGCATGGCCGATGTGCGCCGCCAGATCATGGCACGCGTCAATACCCGCTCGAAAGGTGGCAGTTCCAGCCGCTGACGCGCGGGCGCACGCCCGGGTGGATTGTGGTAACCAAGGCAAGACCGGGCGGGTTCAGACCCTTCTCGTCAGGATGAGCCAGGCCGAAACTGCATTAAGCGCGCTGTAGGCCACATAACCCCAGATCCACCCGGGCGAGCCTCCGGCAATATAGAGCATCGAGCCCAGCAGCATCATGAATTCCACCACCAGGCTGAAACGGCCGCCCATCGAACTGTAGAGCCACGGAATCTGGCCAAGCACAGGATGGCCGCTTTCCAGCACGGCCTTGTGCATGGTGAAATTGGCTATGCCAAAAATGAAGGTGACGAGCAGGAGCATGGTTTGTCCGCCATCATAGCCGCTACGCGGGCCATTGCACGCGCTTCTAGCGTCCTGCCATCGCTTTGGCGCGCGCCAGATAGGTCTTGCCGATCCGAACGGCCTCCCCATCGTTCAGCTCGGCCGACCAGACGCCGAGCCCCTCGTGGCGCAGTCCTGCAATCCGGTCTCGCGGCAGGATGGTTGAACGGTGCAGGCGGATAAAACGCTCGGGATCAAGCCGCGCTTCCAGCCCCGCGATGGTCTGCAACAGCAGATAACTGCGCTCACCGACATGCAGACGCACATAGTCCCGCTCGGCGCAGATGCGGGTCACATCGCCCACTGCAATGCGCAAAAGCTCGGAACGATGGGGCACCCAGAATTCGCCCAGCCAGCGATTCTCGCGCCGCTCGCGCGTGCCGCGCCGCGCAATGGCGCGGTCAATTGCCCGCTGCAGCCGCTCCCCCGCTACGGGCTTGAGGACATAATCGACGGCATCGAGATCAAACGCCTCGACGGCGAAACCATCATGCGCGGTCACAAAGATCGTCGCGGGAGGGTTGGCCTGACGGGCCAGCGCGCGGGCAACCGACAGGCCATCCATTTCTGGCATGGTGAGGTCGAGCAACAGCAGGTCCGGGGACAGCGCCTCGGCAAGTGCAAGTGCCGCAGCGCCGTCGCACGCAGTGCCGACCACGGTTAGCCCGTCCAGCCCGGCGCAAACGATCTGCAGCCGCTCGACCGCAAGCGGTTCATCGTCCACGATCAGGGTGCGCAATTGCTCAGCCATGGGCCCGCACCAGCGGCAGGCGCAGTTCGGTGCGATAGCCGCCCTCGGTCGGAGCGCTGACGACATGTGCCTTGCTGCCAAAGCGCGCGCCCAGGCGATCACGGACATTGGCCAGGCCGATGCCGGTGCCGCCTTTGCCGCTCTCGTTTGAACCCGGCCCATCATCGGCGACAGTAATCGCCAGCGATCCCGCTTCCTCACGGGCCGAAATGGTGATGTTGACCGAACGGCTGCTCGGAGCGACGGCATATTTGACCGAATTTTCTACCAGCGGCTGCAGGATCATGCCCGGGATCAGGCACGCCTTCAGCGCATCTGGAATATCGAAATGCATGGCCAGCCGGTCGGGAAAGCGGACTTTCTCGATCTCGAGATAAAGCGTCTGCATCTCGATCTCTTCGGCAAGCGTGTGATCGGCGGTCGGATCTTCGGCCAGGCTGCGGCGATAGAATGTCGAAAGCGTCTGGATCATCCGCTCGGCAGCCTGCGCCCGCCCGGTAAGCACCAGCGCGGAGAGCGAATTGAGCGTATTAAACAGGAAATGCGGGTTAATCTGATAGCGCAGCGAGCGCAGCTCGGCAGCCTTGGCCGCACGGCGATATTCGCCTTCGCGTCGCTCGGCACCGCGCGCCTGCTCGGCGCTCGCGAGCGCCAGATAAAGCG
>JANLSP010000454.1:0-11798 GCA_031362485.1 Novosphingobium sp. | reverse complement strand
CAGCTCCTGAATGTTCATCTGGATCGAGGCATCGCCGGCAATGTCGATCACCAGCGCGTCCGGATGGCCCAGCTGCGCGCCGATGGCCGCCGGAAGCCCATAGCCCATCGTGCCCAGACCGCCGGAGGTGAGCCACTTGTTCGGCCCGAAGAAGTGGAAATGCTGCGCGGCCCACATCTGGTGCTGGCCGACCTCGGTGGCGATGATCGGATCGCGGTGCTTGGTCAGCTCATAAAGCCGCTGCACCGCAAGCTGCGGCATGATCGCTTCGCTGTTGACGGGGAAAGAGAGGCTGTCGCGTGCGCGCCAGCCGTCGATCCGCGCCTTCCAGTCGGAAAGATCGGCGGCCTTGCGGCTGCCCCAGGCATCGATCAGTTGGCCTAACACCCGGCCGCAATCGCCGACTATGCCAAGATCGACCGCCACGATCTTGTTGATCGAGGCGCGGTCAATATCAATGTGGATCTTGGTCGAATTCGGCGAAAAGGCATCGAGCCGGCCAGTAACGCGGTCATCGAAGCGCGCGCCGATGCAGACCATCAGGTCCGCCCGGTTCATCGCCATGTTGGCCTCATAACTGCCATGCATGCCCAGCATGCCCAACCAGTCGGCATGATCGGCAGGGAATGCGCCTAGGCCCATCAGGGTGGACGTGACCGGCCCGCCGGTCAGCGCCTGCAGGCGGCGGAGCAGGTCGGAAGCTTCCGGCCCCGAATTGATCACCCCGCCCCCGGTATAGAAGATCGGCGCGCGGGCATTGGCGAGCAGTTCGATTGCGCGGGCAATATCCTTGTCCGGCGCCTCGACTTGCGGCGTGTAGCGGTTGCGCCGCTGCGGCGGGCCGTCGTTCATCAACGCCGAGGCAATCTGGACGTCTTTGGGAATATCGATCAGCACCGGTCCGGGGCGGCCTTGCGTGGCAATCTGGAACGCCTCGTCGATCACCGAGGCGAGGTCGGCCGGGTCTTTCACCAGATAGTTGTGCTTGGTGCAGTGGCGCGAGATACCGATGGTGTCGGCTTCCTGAAACGCGTCCGAGCCGATCAGCGCGGTGGGAACCTGGCCTGTGATCACGACCAGCGGGATCGAATCCATAAAGGCGTCGGTAATCCCGGTGATGGCGTTGGTTGCGCCAGGCCCCGAAGTGACCAGCACAACGCCGGGTTTGCCGGTGGCGCGGGCATAGCCCTCGGCGGCATGCGCCGCGCCGGCTTCGGCTCGCACCAGGATGTGGCGGATGCGCTCGTCGGCAAAGAGCGCGTCATAGATCGGCAGCACCGCGCCGCCCGGATAGCCAAAGACGAATTCGACGCCCTGCCGCGCGAGGCTTTCAACCAGAATGTCCGCGCCGCTGCGCTCTGTGCTCACGTTCTCATTCCTTCTTGCATCGCTTGGTCTGGCGCGAATCCGGCCTCTGCCGTCAAAAGGACGACCCGGCAAGGCCAGAGCCATGCCGGGTCTCCTCTCCAACCACGCCCATAAAACAATGGGTCCCGCCGAAGCGGGAATAGCGCGGCCCTATATATCAGAAAATGCCGTGTCAACCCCTAATGTTGGAATAAAGTTTCAAATTGGTGGACCGTATCGACCAAAAATGTCTCGACCCGTGGCCACTGCTCGGGCGGTTGGCGGCGGAACCAGGTGTATTGGCGCTTGGCATAATTGCGCGTCGCCTGACTGCCGCGCCGCAGCGCCTCACCCTGCGAGAATTCCCCGCGCAACAGTCCGGAAATTTCGGCCACGCCAATTGCGCGCATGACGGGCAGGGAAGGGGCAAGCCCGCGCGCGAGAAGCGCCTTGACCTCCGCAATCGCGCCGCCCTCCAGCATGGCGGCAAAGCGCTGGTCGCAGCGTTCATAAAGCGCCTCGCGCGGCGGCAGCAGGATCAGCGGGTGAAGCGTGACTTCATCGGCGATCCCGCCGCTGCGCTGCTGTTGCCACGCGGCCAGACTGCGCCCGGTTGAGCGGATGACTTCGAGGGACCGGGCAATGCGCGCCGCATCGGCGGGAGCTAGTGTGGCAGCGCGCGCCGGGTCTTCGCTGGTGAGGGCGCGGTAGGCCTGTTCCACCGGCAGATTGCGGACTGCTTCGCGCACCTGGGGATCGATTGGCGGGACCGGGGCAATGCCGTCGAGCAGCGTGCGCATATACAGACCGGTGCCGCCGGCCAGAATGGGCACTGCGCCGGCCGCGTGGGCAGCGGCGATCTCGCGCCGCGCGGCGGCTGCCCAGTCGGCCGCCGAGCAGCTTTGCGCCCCGTCCCATGCGCCGAACAGGCGATGCGGCACGCCTTGCATCTCGGTCTCATCCGGTCTTGCGCTGAGCACCGCCAGATCGCGATAGACCTGGGCGCTGTCGGCATTGATCACCACGGCCTTGCGGCCATTTTCGATCAACGCCAGCGCCAGGTCAATTGCATGACGGCTCTTGCCGCTCGCCGTCGGCCCTGCAATGAGCGCCAGTGGCGGGCGCGGCGCGCCGGGTTGTGGAGAATTCGCGGTGGTCATTGCGCGGCTGATAGCAGATGGAACCGTGCTGTCGGCAAATTCCGTAGCGGCGCTGGCCGACCTGGCCGCGCGCGGAACCGCGGCAAGACTGGAAGAGTTGCCCGGTCAGCCGGGCCTGCTGCTGACTGCAGAAGGCAGCGATATGGCCACCGTGCGTGCGGTTCTGGACATGCATTTCACGCCGTCCGACATGCTGTTTTCAGCCCATCCCGCCGAGATACCGCAGGTCTTCGTCTCGGACATGGATTCGACCATGATCATGGCGGAATGCATCGACGAGTTGGCCGACTTTGCCGGCATCAAGCCCCAGATCGCCGCGATTACCGAGCGGGCGATGCTGGGCGAGCTTGATTTCGTCAGTGCGCTGCGCGAGCGGGTGGCGCTGCTCAAGGACCTGCCCGAGACGGCTATCGCCGAATGCCTGCGCACGCGCATTGCTATGATGCCCGGCGCCAATGTTCTAGTGGAAACACTGAAAGCCAAGGGCTGCCGCACGATATTGGTGACCGGAGGCTTTCACCAGTTCGCCGATCCGGTGGCCGAAGAACTGGGTTTCGAGCGGGTGGTGGCGAACCGGCTGGAGATTGCTGATGGCCGGCTCACGGGCGGTCTGGTCGGCGGAATCGTCGACAGCGCGGTCAAGCGGGCGGTGCTGCTGGAAGAAGTAGCGCGGCTGGGGGCAGGTGCAGTCAGCCTTGCCACCGGTGACGGCGCCAACGACATTCCGATGCTGGAATCGGCGACTTATGGGATCGCCTTTGCCGCCAAACCCAGGGCGCGCGCGGCCGCCGATGGCTGGATTGATCGCGGCAACCTGACCGGCGTGCTGGACTTGCTCGGCATTTCCCAAAGCGAATGGGTCTGGGAATAAATTTTCAAATCGTTTCCGCCCGGTTGACCAAATATTAGCCTTAGCCCGCGATACAACTTCCATGAATATGGTGGCCAGATCGGCGGATTTTGCGATTCCCGTCCTAGACGGGCCGCAACCGCGCGCTTTTGTTCCGCTAAGGCACCCTGATCGCGGGCCGTTCCGGCTCAAGCCGCTCAAGGCGGCGCGGATCTGGGCGGAATTCAAGCGCGACAAGGAACAGACCCACCTCGCCTTCTCGATATTCAACGCGCTGCCCTGGACTACAGTTGACCAGGCCGCCGCGCGTTTTCTGGCGACTGACAAAGGCCGCCGGATCTATGCCAGCGAACCCTCGCTCCCCGAGATCCTTGACGATCATGCCGCGCTGCGCCGCATGCCCAAGGGCTCGCTGGCCCAGGACTATTGTGACTTCTCCGAGCGAGAAGGGCTGAGTGGGGCGGGGCTGGTGGCGGAATACGAGCTGTGCCGCGAAGGCAAGCCGCGGCTCGACGACAAGATCGAATGGTATCTTGATCGCCTGCGCGACAGCCACGACCTGCTCCACATTCTGACTGGTTTCGACCGCGACGCGCTGGGCGAGCAATGCGTGCTGTCGTTCGTGTTCAAGCAGCGCCCGAGCTGGGGCCACTTGTTCATTGCCTATGCCGGCGCGCTGGTTACCAAACGCTGCACGCACACCCGCGCTCCGGTGCTGGGCGCAGTGCGCGAGGCGCAACTGATCGGCCGCAATTGCCCGGCGATTGCCGAACAAGCAATTCGTGAGCTGCTGCCGATGCAGACCGAGGACATCCGCCGCAAGTTCGGCATCCGTCAGCCCCGGCTCTACAACGAAGTGCACCGCATCTGGCGCCGGGAAGGGCTTGATCCCTTCATGGTCGCTTCGCAGTGCGGAGTGGTTTGAGGCGGGGCTGAGTTGCGTTAGACCGCGAACCCGTCCCGACCCGCTCGCCCTGAGCTTGTCGAAGGGCCGTTCTGCTTCTTCCTGCTCCAGACCCGCCGTCGCCAAGGAAAAAATCAGCCGTTGACCTTCGGTCGCCTTCGGCTCGACTAGCTGAGGGCGAGCGGTTTGTGGTTGGTTCAGGCCTGACGCTTGCTGCCCTCAGCCTTCCATCCAGTCGCGGAAGAAGCTGTCGCTGGCCTCGCGCAGGGCCGCCAGAGGCACTTCGCCGTAGAGCGTCTCATCATGCTTCGCGACGGATATTCCCTCGCCGCCGGTCCAGCCGATGTAGCAACAGCCGATCCCGGCCTCGCGGGCCAGCATTTCGACATGATCGGTATTGAACGGCTCGGTTACGATATAGCGGGCCTGATTTTCGGCAAAGAGCGACCAGGCGTGCTCGAATTTCTCGCTGTCTACCTGATCTTCGAAACACGGCGCCTGCAGGGTTGCGCCAACATTGCCGGCCAGCGCCATTTCGGTGATCGCCACCAGAATGCCGCCGTCCGACACGTCGTGAACCGCAGTGACCAGTCCCTGATCGATAAGGCCGCGGACGAAGTCGCCATGCTTGCGCTCGGCGGCGAGATTGACTTTCGGCGGCATTCCTTCCCGGCGACCATGGCAGACATCAAGCCATAGCGACTGTCCCAATTCCGGCGGAGCACTGGCATTTGCGCCGACCAAGAGGATCTTGTGCGGCGCGCCCTTGAAGGCGATCGTCGCCATCTTTGTGTGATCGGCGAGCAGCCCCACGCCGCCGATCGCCGGGGTCGGCAAAATCGCACTGCCCCCGCCCGTGGCCTTGCTCTCGTTATAGAGCGAGACATTGCCCGAGACGATGGGATAGTCGAGCGCTCGGCAGGCCTGAGCCATGCCGTCGAGACAGCCGGTGATCTGCGCCATGATCTCGGGGCGCTGCGGGTTGCCGAAGTTGAGGCAGTTGGTGATGGCGAGCGGCACTGCCCCCACGGCCGTGATGTTGCGCCAGGTTTCGGCCACGGCCTGCTTGCCGCCTTCGACCGGATCGGCATAGCAATAGCGCGGCGTGCAGTCAGTGCTCATCGCCAGCGCTTTTTGAGTGCCGTGGATACGAACAACTGCCGCATCGCCGCCGCTTTTCTGCAAAGTGTCTGCGCCGACCTGGCTGTCGTATTGCTCCCAAATCCATTTGCGTGAGGCCAATGCGGGGCTGCCCATCAGCTTGAGCAGGTCGCCCGACACATCGCTTGCCTTGGGCAGTCGGCCCAGCGGCGCAACCTTGGACCATACCTTGTAATTTGGCTGGCTCATGGCCGGGCGGTCATAGAGCGGGGCATCTTCGGCCAGCGGTCCCAGCGGAATATCGCAAACCACTTCGCCCTGCCAGGTCAGCACCATGTGACCGGTGTCAGTCACTTCGCCGATCACCGCGAAGTCCAGTTCCCACTTCTTGAATATCGCCTCGGCCATGGCTTCCTTGCCGGGCTTGAGCACCATCAGCATGCGCTCCTGGCTCTCGCTGAGCATCATCTCGTAGGGCGTCATATGCTCTTCGCGGCACGGCACCTTGTCCATGTCGAGAATGATCCCGGCCTTGCCGTTGGTCGCCATTTCGACGCTGGAGCTGGTCAGCCCGGCCGCGCCCATGTCCTGGATCGCGACGATGGCATCGGTCGCCATCAGCTCGAGGCAGGCCTCGATCAGCAGCTTTTCGGTAAACGGATCGCCGACTTGCACGGTCGGCCGCTTTTCGTCCGAATTTTCGTCAAAGTCTGCCGAAGCCATCGTCGCGCCATGAATGCCGTCGCGCCCGGTCTTTGAGCCGACATAGACAATCGGATTGCCGAGGCCAGTGGCCGCCGAATAGAAGATCTTGTCCTGCTCGGCGACACCTACGGTCATCGCATTGACCAAGATATTGCCGTCATAGGCCTTGTCGAAATTGGTCTCGCCGCCCACCGTGGGCACGCCGACGCAATTGCCGTAGCCGCCAATGCCGGCGACCACGCCTTGCACCAGATGCTTCATCTTGGGATGGTCAGGCCGGCCGAAGCGCAGCGCGTTCAGATTTGCCACGGGCCGCGCGCCCATAGTGAAAACATCGCGCAGAATGCCGCCGACACCCGTTGCCGCGCCTTGATAGGGTTCGATATAACTCGGGTGGTTGTGGCTCTCCATCTTGAAGATGGCGGCCTGGTTATCGCCGATGTCGATCACGCCGGCGTTCTCGCCGGGGCCACAAATCACCCAGGGAGCTTCGGTCGGGAGCTTTTTCAGATGGATACGCGAGCTCTTGTAGGAGCAATGCTCGGACCACATCACCGAGAAGATACCCAGCTCCACCATATTCGGCTCGCGGCCGAGGGCGTGAAGCAAGCGCTGATACTCTTCGGGAGAGAGCCCGTGGGCTTCGACGACTTGCGGCGTGATTTCGGCTTCGAGGCTGTTCATGCCCGCGCCTTAGCGTTGCCCGCTTGACCGCGCAACGCAGCGCCGCCATTGCTTCCACCATGAGCGATACATTACCCGACATTTCCACCATGTCTTTCGAGGATGCGCTGCGCGCGTTGGAGGATGTGGTGCGCCGGTTGGAAAGCGCCGAAACGCCGCTCGACGATTCGATCGCGCTTTATGAGCGCGGCGAGGCACTGCGCGGCCATTGCCAGGCGCGGCTGGACGCGGCTCAGGCGCGGATCGAGAAGATCGTTGCCGGGCCGGATGGTCTGGCCAGCGGGACCCGGCCCTTCGACGAACAGGGCAGCTGATCATGGCGCAACCCCAGGAGCTGGCCGGCCGCGACCTGCTCGACGACGGCCTCAAGAGCATTCAGCGCGAGATTGACGCCAAGTTCGATGAATTGCTGCCCATGCCTGCCGATCCGCGCTCGCGGCTGATCGAAGCCATGCGCTATGCCACGATTGGCGGCGGCAAGCGGTTGCGGCCGCTGCTGGTGGCAGCGACAGCTGACATGTATGTTGTTGACCGCGATACTGCGGTTCGCGCTGGCGCCGCAGTTGAGGCGATCCATGTCTATTCGCTGATTCACGATGATCTGCCCTGCATGGACAATGATGACATGCGCCACGGCAAGCCCACGCTCCACCGCGCCTTTGACGAGGCAACTGCCGTGCTGGCGGGCGATGCGCTGCATGATTTGGCCTTTGAAATCCTTTCGGACACGGTGACCTCCGGCGATCCCTTCACCCGCATCGAACTGGTCGGCGCGCTTGCCTCGGCCAGCGGCGCAGGGGGCATGGCGGGCGGACAGATGATGGACATGATCGCCGAGAGCGAACAGTTTGATCTGCCCACGGTGACCCGACTGCAACAGCTCAAGACCGGAGCACTGCTGTGTGCGTCGGTTGAAATGGGGGCGATTCTCGGCAAGGTTCCGCCAGAAGGCAGGGTGCACTTGCGTGGCTTTGCCCGCGATATCGGCCTTGCGTTCCAGATTGCCGACGATCTGCTTGATCACGAAGGTGATGCCGCGCTTGCTGGCAAGGCACTGCGCAAAGACGCTGAGGCTGGCAAGCAGACCTTTGTCTCGCTGCTCGGCCCCGATCGCGCCAAGGCTCAAGCGCAGGCGCTGGTCGATCAAGCCATAGCCCATCTGGCGCAGCATGGCCGCGAAGCCGATCTGCTGCGCGCGCTGGCACGTTATATTGTCGAGAGGAAGCACTGATGAGCAGGGTCGGCGTCTATCCGGGCACATTCGATCCGATCACGCTCGGCCACGCCGATATTATCCGTCGCGGGGCGAAGCTGGTAGATCGCCTGATCATCGGCGTGACCACCAATCCGTCGAAAAATCCGATGTTTTCGCCCGAAGTGCGCATGGCCATGGTGCGGCGCGAAGTGGCGGAGATGGGGATCGGCAATGTCGAGGTGGTCGGCTTCAATGCCTTGCTCATGACTTTCGCGAACAAGCAGGGCGCAAGCGTGATCGTGCGCGGCCTGAGGGCAGTCGCCGACTTCGAATACGAATATCAGATGGCAGGCATGAACCAGCAGATTAATGCCCGGATCGAAACCGTGTTCCTGATGGCCGATGTCTGTCTTCAGCCGATCGCTTCGAAGCTGGTCAAGGAAATCGCCCTGTTTGGCGGCGAGATCGCCGCGTTTGTCAGCCCGGCCGTGCGCGAGGATGTGCTGGCGCGAGTTGCCGAGGTGGGCCGGCTGGGCGACTATTGATTGGGCAGGCAACGCTCGTTCATTGCCTTGACAGCCGAGCGCGGCTATTCGCCTCGAGAATGCCCATGCCGGGCAATGGCCCCCTTGCGGCGAAGGCTTGAGTACTGATGATGAAGAGCTCGATTTTCCGGACGTTTTTGCTGCCATTCCTGCTGGTTGCCGGCCCTGCTGCGGCAAAGGAGGCTATGCCTGCGCCCGCGCCGCTGCTGCCGACTGTGGTCAGCGCGGATCAGTCTGTGCAACCCGAAAATATCCTGCTGCTCTATCTCTCGGATGGCGGGCGCGTGACTATCCGCCTGATGCCGGAATGGGCGCCGGCTCATGTCGAGCGGATCAAGGGCCTGACGCGTGATGGCTTCTACAATGGCATCTCCTTCCACCGGGTGATCGATGGCTTCATGGCGCAGACCGGCGATCCCACCGGCACTGGCGGCGGCGGCTCGCAGCTTCCCGACCTCAAGGCGGAATTCAATACCATGCCGCATTTGCGCGGCACTCTGTCGATGGCGCGCACCGAACAGCCCGATTCGGCCAACAGCCAGTTTTTCATCGTCTTCTATCCGCGCTTTTCGCTTGACCGGAAATACACTGTGTTCGGCCGGGTGATCGCAGGAATGGACGTTGTCGACCGCATCGAGCGAGGCGAGCCGCCCGAAAAGCCGACCAAGATTCTCCAGGCTGCGATGGCGATCGACAACCTGCCGCCGCCAGCGGTGCCGGCACCGGTGGCTACTGCACCGGCCGCGATCACGGCGGATCAGCTGAGCAATTCGCAGTCGAACTGAGCGTCTTGGAGCACTAAAGGCGCGCCATGCGCGTTGACCTCTTCGATTTCGATCTTCCGCCCGAACGAATTGCCTTGCGCCCGGTGCGCCCGCGCGATGCCGCACGGATGCTGGTTGTTGACGGCGGTGCGCCCTTTGCCGACCGCCGTGTGCGCGAGCTGCCGCAGCTGCTGCGGGCGGGCGATGTACTGGTATTCAACGACACCCGCGTAATTCCTGCTCAGCTGGAGGGTCGGCGAGGGGAGGCGCGGATCGGCGCGACGCTGCACAAGCGGCTGGACCTGCGGCGCTGGCAGGCTTTCGTGCGCAATGGCAAGCGTCTGCGCGAGGGTGACCGGATCGAGTTTCCTGAAGGCGTCGCCGCCACTGCCGAAGCGCGCCACCCAGATGGCAGCTGGACCTTTGCTTTTCTCGGCGAGGAACCCGTCGAAGTGCTGCTCGAGCGCGCGGGAACCATGCCCTTGCCGCCCTATATCGCCGGCAAGCGCCCGACGGACGATGCAGATCGTAGTGACTATCAGACGATGTTTGCCGCCCGCGAAGGCGCGGTTGCCGCGCCCACTGCGGCGCTGCATTTCACGCCCGAGCTGATGGCCGCGCTGGCCGAGGCGGGGGTCATGCATGAAACGCTCACACTGCATGTCGGCGCCGGAACTTTCCTGCCGGTCAAGGCTGACGACACCGCCGATCATGCCATGCATGCCGAATGGGGCTGCATTGATGTTGCAACCGCTGCCAGGCTCAATGCTGCGCGCGCGGGCGGCGGACGGATCATTGCGGTGGGCACCACCAGCTTGCGTCTGCTCGAAAGCGCGGCGAGCGATGCCGGCGTGATCGAGCCTTTTACGGGTGACACCGCGATATTCATTACGCCAGGCTATCGCTTCAGGGCCATCGACGGACTGATGACAAATTTTCACCTGCCGCGTTCAACCCTGTTCATGCTGGTTAGTGCGCTGATGGGGCTGGAACGGATGCGCAGCGCCTATGCACACGCAATCACGGGCGATTACCGGTTCTACAGCTATGGCGATGCCAGCTTGCTGCTTCCCGGTTAGGCCTTGTCCCACTCGACATGCAGCGCCTGCAGCCCGTGGAGCATGTAGGTTGGCTCATAGGAATAGCGCCGCGCGCCGGAAGGGCCATGTTTGGCCTCGGAAATCCTGATCTCAGTCGTCTTTGCCAGAAACCGTTCCAGTGCAACGCGAACTTCCATCCTCGCGAGCGGCGCGCCGATGCAGGCGTGGCTGCCCCGGCTGAAAGCTATGTGGTCGCGGACGCCCTGACGGTCATAATCGAAGCTGTCGGGATCGGTGAAGTGGAGCGGATCGCGGTTGACGCCGCCGCTGCACACCGTGACGATCGAACCTGCGGGTATATCGACGCCGCCCACCACCGCATCCTTCAGCGCAAGGCGAGACATGGTCTTGACCGGCGGTTCGGTGCGCAGCACTTCCTCGATGAATTCAGGGATGCGGCGGGGCTCGCTGCGCAGCTTCGCCTGCACATCGGGACGCTCGCCCAGTGTTCGGAAGCAGAAGGCAATGAGCCGCGCCGAGGTATCCTGCCCGGCGCCGAACATGAAGCAGGCGAGGCGGGTGAGCACTTCGAGCGGCGGCTTGCTGCCATCCTTGTAGCGCGAGGCCGCAAGACTTGAGAGGAAATCGCCGCGCGGGCTCGCCTCGCGTTCCTCCAGATAGGCGCGGAATCGGCCGTGAAGGTGGAGCAGGGGGTCGGGACCGATCTTGAAGCCTTCATCACCGCCGAGCTGGGTCGGGTCCGGCCCCATCGCCTGAAGCAGCAAGGGCCGGTCCTCCATCGGCACGCCAAGCAGGTCGGCGATCACCAGCGTCGAGAGCGCATGGGCGAATTGGCTGGTGATCTCGCATTCGCCGCGGTCAATCAGACCGTCGACCAGACTGGTGACCAGCCCTTCGACATAGAGCTCGTTCGCCTTGAGCCGCGAATGGGTGAGCAATTGCGCCAGGATCGCGCGGTGCGCCGTGTGCTCCTCGCCGTCGAATGTGGCGAGATGGTCGGTCCAGGGCATTTCGTGGCGATGCGCGGCCAACTGGGCGGCAACGTCATTCCCTGGCGTGAAGGGCAGCGGGGGGAGGGGACCATTGACCGCAACCGCCGAGGAGAACATTTCGCCCTGCTGCTGGAAGACCTGCAGCGCTTCGTCATAGCCGGTGACCATGAACACCTTCTGGTATGGTTCGCGGAAAACCGGGCATTTGTTGCGCATGTCAGCGAGATAGCCGGGCAGGTCCTGCGCGATTTCGGGATCGCTGAAGAAGTCTCTCATCGTCGATTCGCTCATGGCGGCCTCTCGCAATTCTGATTTGCGGCGACTGTGGCGGATTTTCAGGACACTCGCAATTCTGCGCAGCTTGCCTATAGGCGGCGGCGATGACCCGGTTCGCTTTTTCGATCCACGCCCGCGATGGCAAGGCGCGCAGTGGCACGATTGCCATGCAGCGCGGCGAAATCCGCACGCCCGCCTTTATGCCGGTGGGCAC
>JANLSP010000405.1:0-6196 GCA_031362485.1 Novosphingobium sp. | reverse complement strand
GACCTTGTCATTGTTGAAATCCTCTTCGCGCAGCGCGCGGTTCTCATAGCCCAACAGCCGGTACTGGCTGACCTGCGCCGGATTGAATTCCACCTGGATCTTCACGTCCTTGGCGATGGTGAACAGGGTTGAGCTCATCTGGTCGCCCAGCACCTTGCGTGCCTCCAGCGCCGAATCGATATAGGCGTAGTTACCGTTCCCCTTGTCGGCGATCTGCTCCATCATCGCTTCGTTGTAGTTCCCCTCGCCAAAGCCCAGCGTGGTCAGGGTGATGCCGGCATCGCGTTCGCGTTCGACCATCTGGATCAAGCTGGCGGTGTTCGATACGCCGACGTTGAAGTCGCCATCGGTAGCGAGCAAGATGCGGTTGACCCCGCCCTCGATCAAGTTGTCACGCGCAACCTGGTAGGCGAGTTGAAGCCCTGCCCCGCCCGCGGTCGAGCCGCCGGCCGAAAGCCGCTCGAGCGCGGCGCGGATCTTGCGCTCGTCATTGGTCGGCTCAAGCACCAGTCCCGCCGCGCCCGCATAGACCACGATCGAAACCTTGTCGCGCGGACTCAGCTCGCCGGCAAGACCAGCGAGAGCGGTCTTGACCAGCGGCAATTTATCGGCGCTCGACATCGAGCCCGAGACATCGACAAGGAAGACGAGATTGGCCGGCGGCCGCGACGCTCGCCGCAGATCATAGCCGCGCAGGCCAATCCGCATCAGCCGGGTCTGCGGGTTCCACGGCGTTACTGCAACGTCGGTAGTTACCGAAAACGGCGTTCCCCGGCTTTCCGGCAATGCGTAATCATAGCGGAAATAGTTGATCAGCTCCTCGCTGCGCACCGCGTCCCTGGGCGGCAGTTGCCCGGCGGTGAGGAAGCGGCGGGTGTTGGCATAGGCGCCAGTATCGACATCGACCGAGAATGTGGAGACCGGATCGGTTCGCGCGATCTTGACCGGGCTGACTTCCTTGCCGTCATATCGCTCACGCCCCGGATCGCTGGGAACAATGACTGGGCGGATATAGCCGCCGCCAAAACGCTCCTGCGCAACCATGCGGCCATTGAGCGCGCCGGAGGCACGCGCGTCCTGCCCAGTTCTTGGCGCTGGCGCAGAAGCCACTGGAGGTGGCGGAGGAGGGGGTGGTGGCGGCAGGCCGTCGGACCGGTTGCGCCCGGGCCCATCGACAGACTTGTCGGCGACTGACCCAGCGCTGGCTAGTGTGCTATCCTGCTGGCTGGCAGCGCAGCCGGCGAGCAGCGCGACAATGCAAGTGGCAGTTATGATGCGGACGTGGCGCATGGAGGTTCCCCTTCTCCGGCTTCGATATGATGCCGGAGAAAAGGCTGCATTGGCAGTGAACCGCGACTGAATGTCTTGTAGCGCGGCTGTCAGGAAAGCCGCGCTACAGGACTCAATGCTTACTGGGTGCCTTCGGCGTACCAGGTGCGGAAACGCTCGTACTTGGGCATTTCTTCCGAATTGGCCTTGGGATCGATCGGCACGTGGATCACCGTGACGCCGCCGCGCGCATAGGCGCGTTCGATCGCCGGGCCGAGGTCCGCCGCGTTCTGAACAAAATCGCCCGCCGCACCGAAGCCTTCGGCGATCTTGTCAAAGCGAACCTTGTCAGACCAGTGGGTGCCAGTTTCGGCGGTGCCTTGGCCGAAGGTACGCTTGTAGACGCCGACTTCAAGGCCCCACTGGAAATCCACGCCAACAACGCAAACAAGCGGCAGGTTCTTGCGCACAGCCACTTCCAGCTCGCCAATGTGAAACAGGAACGAGGAGTCTGAGGTGAGCAGCATACCGGGACGCTGCTTGCCGGTCTCGGCCTGATCGGCGAGCATGGCACCCGTGGCATAAGGCAGGCCAGTGCCGATATGGCCGTAGTTCTGATTCCAGATTACGTCATGCGGCTTGGACTGCGAATAGGTCCACTGGAAAATCACCGTGGCGCCGCCGTCGCGGATCAAGATACCGTCCTTGGGGAAGGCTTTCGATGCTTCGGTGACGAACTGGGCGGTGTGCATCGGGGTATTGCCCGAACCGTCGCCCTTGCTTGCGGCTTCCTTGGCCAGCTCGACCAGTTCGCCCGCGCCGTCGCGCATGAACTTTTCAAGGCCCGGTGCGGGCGGACGCCCCTTGCCGAGCGCGCGGCTGAGCTGCGGCACGACAGCGCGCAGATCGCCCACCAAGGGCACGTCGATCGGGCGGTTGACACCGATCGCAGTGGGGTCCTGCTGAACGTAAATCCACTTGCGATCGGCTTCACCCGCATACCAGTGCCGCCAGCGGCCATAGTGCAGCGGCTCGCCAAGTTCGGTGCCAAGCGCGACGACGAGATCCGATTCCTCGACCGCATCGACCGAAGCTTCCGAGAACACATACTGGAAAGTGCGGTCCTCAAGGCCAGCAATGTAAGGTGTACCGCCCGAGGTCTGGATGACCGGGCAGTTCATCAGTTCCGCCAGTTCCTTGACCTTGGCGCCCGACTGGCTGGTGTAGACCGCGTGGCCGACCAGCAGGATCGGGTTCTTGGCGGCCATGATCAGCTTGGCGGCTTCGGCCATGCGATCGCCATCGGCGCCCTGGTTGGTCAGGCGATAGCGGTGCGGCGGCAGGACCGGCTCACATTCCAGCTCTTCCATGATGATGTGGCTGGGATATTCAATGTAGGCCGGGCCGGGAGTGCCCGACATGGCGATGCGAATCGCCTCGCGCACGATCTCGTCGGTCTGGTCGGCATATTCTATCGAGCTGGAGAACTTGACCGAATCCTCAATCATCGGCTCCTGACGGACGAACTGGATGCGGCCCCGGCGCACACGGCGCTCGGTGACGCGGGCGCGTTGACCGCCGATAAAAATCACGGGATCGCCTTCAACCTTGGCGCACTGGATCGCTGGCATCATGTTGGCCATGCCCGGCCCGAGCGTGCCGATGCAGACGGCCGGCTTGCCGGTGATGCGCGTTGCGGCTGCGGCCATGTGGCCCGCCGAAGCCTCATGGTGGGGGGCGACAACGGTCCAGCCGCGTGATTCCGCCTCAAGGAACAAGTGGACGAAGTTGGGATCAGGAATGCCGAACAGTGTCCTGATGCCTTCCGCTTCAAGCAGGTCGAGAATGCGCTCGTAAACGGGCGTGCCTGATGAACCGGCGGGCTGTGCTTGTGGTTGGTCGTCGTACATCGTCCGGCCTCTCTGATTGCGATGACTGCTTTCGATGTCCGGGCCTTTGCCGCGAATCGCCGCGTGTCGCAATCGGAAATCGGCAAATAATTGAACTAGTGTTCAGCCACGTGATCAGCCGGGCTCGCACTCGACGATGGCGCCGTGCAATTCATAGCCGTTGATATCCTCGATCCAGCCGAGCGTTGGTTTGCGGGCTAGCCGGATGCCGGGCACGCGCAGCAGCGCATCAATGAATACCCGGGTTTCATGCATTGCAACTTGCGCGCCGGGGCAGCGATGCGGGCCATCGCCGAAGCTGAGCCAGTTGCCCGGCATACGCTCCCGCCTGGCGCGCTCCGCGTCAATGGCGAATGGACAGGCACCAGTGGCCGCCTCGTCGAGATTGATGTTGCGGATATCGATCAGGAACTGTTCGCCTGCCTTCACCTCGCGGCCATCGCTCGCCGTCCAGTCGTGCTCCGCGCGGCGATATACATATGCAGCAACGGGATCGATGCGCAGCACTTCATCAAGAATGGCGAACTGGGTTTCGTCATCGCCCTCGAGAAACTGGCGGCGCAGGTCTTCCTTTTCGAGCAGGTGCCAGGCGACCATAACGATGAATTCGCGGGTCGTTATCATGCCGGCCGTCGCATAGGTCATGCATTCGACCAGAATCTCCTGATCGGAATAGCCCTCGCGGACCAGAAACGAGATTACATCATCGCAATCGTGTTTCTGGCGATGGCGGATTGCGGGCACGACATCGCGCCGGAAAAACCACAGCGTGCGCGCCACGTCCTCCATCGCGCCGAGCTTGCCCAGCAAGCCGGCGCGCTTGCGCTTGCCACTGGCGCTGAATTTTTTGCGCAGCCGGGATGACATGCCATTGGCATCGGTGTTGGTCAGCCCGACGATCTCGGCAGCGACATCGCAGGCGAGCCGCAGGCTCATCACGTCAAGCTGGCCGCGTCCCTTGGCGAGCAGGCCCGCCATCAGTTCAGCGGTCGTATCATCCATCACTTTGCGGTGCCGGTCTTTGATTGCCTTGGGGGTGAAATAGCGGGCGAGTTGCGCGCGGCGCCGCTTGTGGATTTCACCGTCAAGGAAGATCACCGGAACCTTGCTCGGCTCCTTATCCTTGAAATAGTCGGTCTGCATGCCTTGCAGCACAGCGGGACTGCGCATGATGTCGCGGGCGAATTCGAAGCTTTGCACGGGCGCAAAGCCCTGATCCGGCTGCGCCGCAGCTTCAGCGAGTGCAGCGCTCTTGCGGTCATCACGCCCGAAATTGACTGGGCAAATCGCGGGAGCATCAGTCATGGCAAGATCCTGCTTTTATGATACACAATGTTTCATTGTCCGTAATATAAGGCACTTGTCAATCACCGGCACTCGCCTATTTCGGCGGTATGCCAGCCCGTTGCTCAGCCTTGCTAATCCGCACCGGGACGGTCTTGTGTCTTTTCGCTTCTGTGGCTGGGCAGCAGGCATGGGCGCAAACGGCGCAGGCAGAGCAGATCGTAGTGACCGGGCGCGGCCTCGAGCAGACCCCGGCCACGCCGGCCTATGGCACGCGCGAGATTGGGCGCGAGCGGCTGACTTCGTCATCTTCCGGGCGGATCGAGGACGCGCTGGCTTCAGTCGCCGGCTTCCAGCAGTTTCGCCGCTCTGACAGCCGCTCGTCGAACCCTTCCGCGCAAGGAGTGACGCTGCGCGCACTGGGCGGCAATGCGACCAGCCGCACGCTTGTGCTGCTCGATGGCGTGCCCATGGCCGATCCGCTATTCGGCTACATCCCGCTTTCCGCGCTCGCGCCCGAGCGGCTGGCGTCGGCACGGGTGACGCGCGGCGGCGGAGCGGGAGCCTTCGGCGCTGGCGCGGTGGCGGGAACCATCGAACTTACCAGCGCGGATGCGCGCACGCTCGGATTGGTGAGCGCGTCCGCACTCGCTAACGACCGGGGTGAAAGCGAGCTTTCCGGCACGCTCGCGCCCGAACTGGGGCGCGGCTTTGCCGTGGTGTCAGCCCGCTGGGACCGGGGGCAGGGTTTTTGGATGACGCCCGAGGCGCAGCGCGTTCCCGCCAGCGTGCGCGCGCGGTTTGACAGTTGGTCGGCCTCGGCCCGGCTGGTCATGCCGCTGTGCGATGCGCTGGAACTGCAGGCGAACGCCCTCGCTTTCGAGGACCGCCGCACCCTGCGTTTCGCTGGCGGCGACACTGCATCGAAGGGCCACGATGCCAGCCTGCGCCTGGTAGGGCGCGGCGATTGGGCATTCGATCTGATCGGCTATCTCCAGAAGCGCGATTTCTCCAATGTCGTGATCAGTTCGACCAGCTTCCGCAAGACGCTCGACCAGCGCCGCACGCCTTCGACCGGCTGGGGCGGCAAACTGGAGCTGCGCCCGCCGCTGGGCGGGGGGCATGTCATGCGGGTGGGCGCGGACTTGCGGATCGCCGAGGGACATCTTGAGGAGGACGCCTACAGCGCGGTCACAGGGCTGGTCACCGCGCGGCGGCAGGCAGGCGGCTGGAACAGCGATCTTGGCCTGTTTCTCGAAGACGACTGGACGCTCGGCTCCTTGGTGCTCACTGCCGGTCTGCGCGCAGACCGCTGGCAAGTCCGCGAGGGCTTCTTCACCGAGATGAACGCGGCTGGCCTGGTTACCACCGACAACCGCTTCGCCTCCCGCGAAGGCTGGGCCACAAGCCTGCGCGGCGGCGCGGTGTGGAATGCCGGCAACGGGGTTGCGCTGCGCGCCGCAGCCTACAGCGGCCTGCGCCTGCCGACGCTTAATGAACTGTACCGGCCCTTTGTCGTTTTTCCGGTTACCACCCGTGCCAATGCGGCGCTCGCCAACGAGGAGTTGCTGGGCTTTGAAGGCGGAATTGACTGGACGGCTTCGGACGCCCTGTCGCTATCGCTGACGGCATTCGACAACAAGGTCAGGCATGCGATTGCCAATGTCACGATCGGCACCAACCTGCGCGAGCGGCGCAATGTCGATGCTGTCCATGCCCGCGGGGTCGAGCTT
>JANLSP010000289.1:0-6878 GCA_031362485.1 Novosphingobium sp. | reverse complement strand
GCGGCGGCATTCCGGCCAAACGGGAGGCTTCCTCGATCACTGCATTCTGGCTGCACGGCAGATCGTCGGCGAGGTTGAAGGCACCTGGCGGGGCACCGAGAGCGGAAATCACCCCGCTGGCAATGTCATCAACATGGACACGGCTAAATACCTGATCCGGGATCATGATCCGGTGCGCTTTGCCCTCGCGCACCCGGTCCAGTGCAGAGCGACCTGGTCCATAAATACCGGGCAAGCGAAACACCCGCGCGCCTCGCGCCAGCCATCGCGCGTCACTATCGGCGCGCGCTATGCGGCGGCCGCCGCCTGTGGGAGCTGTCTCGTCCACCCAGGCCCCGCGCGAATCGCCATAGACGCCGGTCGAGGAGAGGTAGCCCAGCCACTTGGCCGACAACGCATCACCAAAGGCCTCCAGCACCGGGTCCAGCCCCTCGCCTCCCGGCGGGACAGACGAGAGCACGTGGCTCGCATCGGCCAACGCGAGTCGCACCGAACCTGCATCATCGAACGACAGTGTGCCATCACGCCCGGTCGAGACCACCTCCCAGCCATGCGCTTCCAGCAGGCGGGCGATGTGCACGGCAGTGTAGCCAAGACCGAAGATGAACATGCGGGGCATTGGTCGTGACCCTAGCAATCGCTCCGGCTTGGTCTAGATAGCAGCCATGGATATCGCCAACTCGCTTGAAGCTGCCGCCCCGCCTGTAACCATCCGCCGCGAGGACTACCGCCCGCCCGCCTGGCTGGTCCCCGAGGTGTCGCTCGATTTCGCGCTTGGGCTCGATGCGACCACAGTCACTTCGCGGCTTGCGGTGTGCCGCAATCCATCGGCAGAATCAGTGTCCACCCTGCGCCTCAACGGCGATGGCATCGCCGCGCGCAGCGTTATGGTCGACGGGCGCGAATCGAACGCATGGCGGATGGACGGCAGTGACCTGCTGATCGACCTTGCGGGTGACGCGCACGAAATTACTGTGGAGACCGCGATCAATCCGGCGGCCAATTCTCAGCTCATGGGGCTCTATGCCTCGGGCGGCATGCTGTGCACCCAGTGCGAGGCGGAAGGCTTCCGGCGCATCACCTTCTTCCCCGACCGGCCCGATGTGCTCTCGATCTACCGGGTGCGGATGAGCGGCAACAAGGCGGCCTTCCCGGTGCTGCTGTCTAACGGCAACTGCACGGCTTCGGGCGAAGGCGCGAATGGCACGCATTGGGCCGAGTGGCATGATCCCTGGCCCAAGCCGGCATACCTCTTCGCGCTGGTCGCCGGGCAACTGGTCGCCACTACCGACAGCTTCACCACCCTGAGCGGGCGCAAGGTTGACCTCGCGATCTGGGTGCGTGCGGGCGACGAAGGCCGCACCGGCCACGCGATGGATTCGCTGATCGCCTCGATGAAATGGGACGAAACGGCGTTTGGCCGCGAATACGACCTTGACCTGTTCAACATTGTCGCGGTCTCCGATTTCAACATGGGAGCAATGGAGAACAAAAGCCTTAACGTGTTCAACACGCGCTATGTCCTTGCCGACCCAGAAACCGCGACCGATGCCGATTATGACGCCATCGAGGCAGTGATTGGCCACGAGTATTTCCACAACTGGTCAGGCAACCGCGTGACCTGCCGTGACTGGTTCCAGCTGAGCCTCAAGGAAGGCTTCACCGTGCTGCGCGACCAGATGTTCAGCGCGGACATGGGCAGCGCAGCGGTAAAACGGATTGAAGATGTGCGCGTGCTGCGCTCGGCTCAGTTCCCCGAGGATTCCGGGCCGCTGGCTCATCCGATCCGGCCCGACGCCTTTCAGGAGATCTCGAACTTCTACACTTCGACCATCTACAACAAGGGCGCTGAAGTAATCCGCATGATGCGCACGATTGCAGGCCCCGAACAGTTTCGCGCCGGAACTGACCTCTATTTTGCGCGCCATGACGGCGAGGCGGCAACCTGCGAAGATTTCGTCAAAGCCATCGAGGATGGCGCCGGACTCGACCTGACCCAATTCCGCCGCTGGTATTCGCAGGCCGGCACGCCACATGTTACGGCACGGCTGAGCCATGCGGAAGGCACCGCGACGCTGCACCTTGAACAGACCGTGCCGCTGACGCCGGGCCAGAGCGAAAAACAGCCCATGCCCATTCCACTCAAGCTCGCCCTGTTTGACCGCGCCAGCGGCAAGCATTCCGGCGAGCAGCTGGTGGTGCTGGACAACGCCGAAGACACGATGTCCTTCCCCGGTTTCGCCTCGCCGCCGGTGCTCTCGATCAACCGCGGTTTTTCCGCACCGGTCGCCGTGGATGCGGGGCAAACTACGGCCGACCTCATGTTTCTGGCCGCAAAGGACGACGATCCATTTGCGCGGTATGAGGCAATGCAGGGTCTCGTTGTCCAGCATTTGATTGCAGCAATAAGCGGCGGCATGCTCTGCGATGCGGAACGGCAGGCGGGCCGCGAAGCCATTGGACAGGCTGTTGCGGCGGTTATTGACGACCCCGCGCTCGATGACCTGATGCGCGGCGAGCTGATGATCCTGCCCGCCGAAGCCTATCTCGCCGAGCAGATGGCCATTGCCGATCCGGGCGCGATCCATGCTGAGCGCGAGGACCTGAAAGGCTGGCTTGGCCGCCATTTGGAAAACCGGCTCACTGCACTGCACGACCGGGTGAGCGCCATGCCCTATACGCGAGACGCCAATGCACGGGGCGCGCGCAAGCTCAAGACGCAGGCTATGGTCTATCTCGCCGCCGGAGCGCCCGCAGAAGCCGCCCGCCGCGCCGCAAAGCAATACGCCGCCGCCGACAACATGACCGACCGGCAAGGCGCGCTGATGGTGCTGTGCGGGCTTGAGACGCCCGAGCGCAAGGCGGCGCTGGCCGACTTCCATGATCGCTACCGGAGCAATGCGCTGGTGATCGACAAGTGGTTCTCGCTTCAGGCGGGCTCGCTCCATCCACAGGTTCTGGATCATGTGAAGGCGCTGGCCGGCCATCCAGATTTCACTATGGCCAACCCCAATCGGGTCCGCGCGCTCTACATGGCTGCGGCGGTCAACCCAAAGGCGTTCCATGACCCGAGCGGCGAGGGCTACCGCCTGATCGCCGACCTGATTCTCGCACTTGATCCGGTCAATGCGCAGACTGCAGCGCGATTCGTGCCGCCACTGGGGCGCTGGCGGCGAATCGAAGTGAGTCGGTCTGCAATGATGCGCGCCGAACTGGAGCGGATCGCGGCCAGCCGCGATCTGTCGCGCGATACCTGCGAGCAAGTGAGCAAAAGCCTTGGCTGACGCGGTCGAGGTCGTGCGGGCAAGCGTGCTTGACGGCTTGCCGCATGGCTTCCTTGGCCGGCGCGGCGGCGTTTCGACCGGGCTGGCGGCGGGACTCAATGCGGGGCTTGGCTCCGACGATGATCCGGCGGCGGTGGCCGAAAATCGCGCGCGCGCGGCCCGCGCCGTGCTGCCGGGCGCAAGCCTGGTCGGGCTCTACCAGATTCACTCGCCGCTCTGCGTCACCGTCGCCGAGCGCTGGGATGATGCCGACCGGCCCGAGGCTGATGCCATGGTGACTGACCGGCCAGGGCTCCTGCTGGGCATACTCACCGCTGATTGCGCGCCGGTGTTGCTGGCAGATCGGGCGGCGGGGGTGATCGGCGCGGCTCATGCCGGGTGGAAAGGGGCGCTCGGCGGTGTGACCGATGCGGCGATTGCCGCAATGGAAGCGCTGGGGGCGCAGCGCAATCGGATTGCTGCTGCGATCGGGCCTTGCATTGGCCAGCAGAGCTATGAAGTGGATGAAGACTTCTTCCTGCGGTTTGCCGCCGCCGCGCCGCAAAATTCGCAGTTTTTCGTCGCCGGGCGTGCCGGCCACTGGCAGTTTGATCTTGAGGGCTACGTCGCCAGCCGGCTTGAAAGTGCCGGTATCTCCCGGGTTGAGCGGCTCGGTCTCGATACGCTGACGGCGCCGGAACGCTTCTATTCCTACCGGCGTGCCAGTCTGGCTGGCGATCCTTCATACGGCCGCCAGATATCCCTGATCGGGTTAGGTTAAGCGGACTGCAGCAGCATCGTTGAAAAAGCCCAAAAAGCAGGTTGGCAGGCGGAATTTTCGCGTCTATCAGCGCGCCAAACCGGTTCCGTCGGGCGCTTTGGCTGCCGGATCGGGACAGGCGCTCAGGGGGGCACCTCAAGCGAGCAAATTTCGGTATTTCTGCCCTCGCCACCAATCCGGCGTTGGCCAGACAAGGCAAGGCAAGGTCGATCATGGCACAAGATGCAAGCGCCGTTGGGCAGCATGGGGCCACCCCGGATCATGAGGTCGGGGGTGGCGTGCGGCGGCGCGATTTCATTAATATTGCGGCAGTTTCCGCAGCGGGTGTTGGCGGTCTTGCCGCTTTGGTGCCGCTGATCAGCCAAATGGCGCCCTCGGCAGACGTTCTCGCCGCCAGCTCCACCGAGATCGACATTTCCGCGATTCAGCCGGGACAGGCGATCAAGGGCATGTTCCGCAAGCAGCCGGTGTTCCTGCGCAACCTGACTCCGGCAGAGATCGCCGCGGCCAACAAGGTAGATGTCGCCAGCTTGCGCGATCCGCAGACGCTGGCCGAACGCACCAAGGAAGGTCACGAGAACTGGCTGATCACCATGGGCGTGTGCACCCATCTTGGCTGCGTGCCGCAGGGCGCCGGGGAAGGCGAAGTGAGGGGCGAGTTCGGCGGCTATTTCTGCCCTTGCCACGGTTCGTCATATGATACCGCCGCGCGCATCCGCAAAGGTCCGGCACCGCTGAACCTGCAAGTTCCCGAATATGCATTCACTTCCGACACTGTCGTCAAGATCGGCTGAGGTAAACTACGATGAGCTTCCCCTGGGCCAAGGAATACAAGCCGGAAAATCCATTCATGCAGTGGATGGATGACCGGCTGCCGCTGCCGCGCTTTGTCTATAACGCGCTTGGCGCGGGCTATCCGGTGCCGCGCAACATCAACTACTGGTGGAATTTCGGCTTCCTGGCGCTGATCTGCCTCGGCATCCAGATCGTTACCGGGATTGTGCTGGCGATGCATTATGCCGCCAATGCGGCAGTTGCATTCGATTCCACCGAACACATCATGCGCAATGTCAACTGGGGCTGGCTGATGCGCTATGCCCACGCGAACGGCGCCTCGGCGTTCTTCGTGGTGATCTACATCCACATTTTCCGCGGCTTCTTTTTCAGCTCATACAAGGCCCCGCGCGAGATGATATGGCTGCTCGGCGTGGTCATCTTCCTGCTGATGATGGCAACCGCCTTCATGGGCTATGTGCTGCCCTGGGGGCAGATGAGCTTCTGGGGTGCCAAGGTCATCACCGGACTGTTCGGGGCGATCCCGCTGGTCGGCGAGCCGATCCAGCAGTGGCTGCTCGGCGGCTTCTCGCCCGATAATGCCGCGCTCAACCGCTTCTTCTCACTGCATTATCTGCTGCCCTTCGTCATCGTCGGCGTGGTCGTGCTGCATATCTGGGCGCTGCACATCCCGGGCTCTTCCAACCCCACCGGGGTCGAAGTGAAGAGCGAGAGCGACACCATGCCGTTCTTCCCCTATTTCATCGCCAAGGACGGCTGGGCGGCGCTCGTCTTCCTGTTCCTGTTCTGCGCGCTGGTGTTCTTCGCGCCCAATCTGCTGGCGCATCCGGATAACTATATTCCGGCCAACCCGATGAGCACCCCGGCGCATATCGTCCCCGAATGGTATTTCTGGCCGTTCTATGCGGTCCTGCGCGCCTTCACCTTCGACTTCATGTTCATCCCGGCCAAGCTGCTCGGCGTGCTGGCGATGTTTGGCTCGATCCTGATCTGGTTCCTGCTGCCCTGGCTGGACAAGTCGCCAGTGCGCTCGGGCCACTATCGGCCGCTGTTCAGGAAATTCTTCTGGTTCGGCCTGATCCCGGCGATGGCAGTGCTGTTCTATTGCGGCGGTGCCCCGGCGGAAGAGCCCTATGTCATGCTCAGCCAGATCGCCTCGCTGTATTATTTCGCCCACTTCCTCATCATCCTGCCGTTCGTCTCCTCGATCGAGCGCCCGGAGCCGCTGCCGTTCTCGATCACCGAATCGGTGCTCGGCACAGATGGCGACGCCGCCCTCGGCAAATCGGCCTGACCCTAAGCGAGACGGAAAGAGCATCCCATGATCCGCATTTTCTCCATCCTCGGTGGCCTGTTCATGGTCGGAGCGCTCGCCTGGTCGCTGCTCTGGGGCGTGATCCAGTTCGCCAGCGAAGGCCTGCCGCATTCGGTCGAGCGCTCGTTCCACAAGCACCCCAGGCACCTCAGCCTCGCCAGCGACGGCGTCTTCGGCCATTTCGACAACCGGCAGCTGCAACGCGGCTTCCAGGTCTATCAGGAAGTCTGCGCCGCCTGCCATGCGCTGGGCCAGGTCGCTTACCGCGATCTTGCCGACCTTGGCTATAATGAGGACGAGGTGAAGGCGATTGCCGCCAAGGCGCAGGTACCTTCCTACAACCCCAAGACCGGCGAAGTGACCAGCAAGCCGGGCCTGGCGACCGACAAGTTCCCGCCGGTTATCTATGCCGCCCAGGGCACCCCGCCCGATCTCTCGCTGATGACCAAAGCCCGCCACGACGGCGCGGCCTATGTCTATTCGCTGATCACCGGCTATCAGAACCAGCCGGCCGATTTGCTCAAGAAATATCCTGACGCCAAGACCGGCGACGGGCTGCACTACAACCCCTATTTCGCCAACCTCAACATCGCCATGGCTCCGCCGCTGAGCGAGGGACTGGTGACCTATGGCGACGGCACCAAGTCCAGCGTCGACCAGATGGCCAAGGACGTCTCCGCCTTCCTCGTCTGGACCGCCGAGCCCAAGCTCGCCAAGCGCAACC
>JANLSP010000288.1:0-1795 GCA_031362485.1 Novosphingobium sp. | reverse complement strand
GGCAGGTTGTCGTGGATCAGGAAGGTCTGCTTTGCCAGTTTGGCTACGTCCGGCACTGCGCCGATTTCCGCCGCAAGCTTGCTTGAGGTGAATGAAAAGACGCGGTTGTGGTCAAGTCGGACCGAATGGAACGAGGGTTCTGGATCACGCGAGAGGATGATTGCGGCGTCCAGTGTATCGCCCACCCGTTCGCTGAGATTGCGACCGGTATCGATGTCGATGTGCAGACGGGGATGGAGCTCGCGCAGTTCGAGCAGGCGCGGGAACAGGCGCTGTTCGCCAAACAGCGAGGGCACGCCCAAATGCAGCCGCTGGACGGCATCGCTTTCGACCTGCGATTCGACGGCAAGCGCCAGGTCGTCGAGCCGCGGAGATACGGCATCGAAAAATGTCTGGCCATCATCAGTCAGTTTCATCGCCTGATGCTGCCGGGCGAACAGGCGTTTGCCGGTATAGTCCTCCAGCGTGGCGATCCGCCGCGACAGCGCCGAGGGACTCAGCCCCAATTCCTGTGACGCCGCTTTGGCCGAACCAAGGCGAACCACCCAAATGAAGGCTTCGAGGGCACGCAAGGGAGGAAGGCGGCGGCCGGGCATCGGCTTCAGGCGCCGTCTATGGCAGTGGATGGGGGGTGCAGGCGAAGGCGGGTGACGCGGCGCTTGTCGCCAGCGACCACTTCAATGCGCCAGCCACTGGCGTGCTGCAGAATTGCGCCGGGCTGGGGCACCTGGCCCGCCAGAACAAAGGCAAGGCCGCCCAGTGTGTCGACCGCCTCTTCGACTTCGGCGAGGCTCGCATCGATCCGCTCGGCGACATCCTCGAGCTCGGCGCGGGCATCGGCTTCCCACACGCCGCCTTCACGCTGGATCAGCATGTCGGTTGGTGCGTCGTCATGCTCATCCTCGATCTCGCCGACAATTTCCTCGACCAGGTCCTCGATAGTGATGATGCCGTCTGTGCCGGAATATTCGTCGATCACTACGGCGAGGTGGATGCGGCTGGCGCGCATATCGGCCAGCACGTCGAGCGCGCTGCGCGCTTGCGGCACATAAAGCGGCTGGCGCATCAGGCTCTTCCAGTCCTTTGGCGGCGGCTTGGCGCCGGAAAGGAAGGCAAACACGTCCTTGATCAGCATCATGCCAATCACTTCGTCGAGTGTTTCGCCGTGCACCGGCATGCGGCTGTGGCCGTGCGTGGCAAAAGCCGCGACGACTTCATCCCAGCTTGCGCTGGCGGGCAGGGCGACAATTTCGCTTCGCGGAATCGCGACATCGTCGGCGTCGTGCTCGCTGAAATGCAACAGGTTGCGCAGCATCTTGCGCTCAAGCGGCGAAAGATCGCCGGTGTCGGCCGCATCGCTGTCCAGATCGTCCTCATGCTCGTCGATCGCTTCGACCAGCTGCGCGCGCAGCGACTGCTCGCCTTCGCCACGCAGGAAGACCCTGCGAATGACCCGCCACAGCGAGCCGCTACTGTCCGCTTCTCCCGAAACGGGGCCATGATCGGCCATCGGTACTATCAAACCCCCTTATTCGGATTGCAGGTCGTCATATGGATTGCCGATGCCTATCTGGGCAAGTGCCTTTATTTCCAGATATTCCATCGCTTCTGCATTTGCGCTGGAAATTTCATGGTCGTGCCCGGCAAGATGAAGCAGCCCATGAACAACCAAATGCACAGCATGATGTTCCAGCGCCACACCTTTTTCGTCCGCTTCGCCTGCGCAAGTTTCAAAAGCCAGCGCAATATCGCCAAGCAGCACCGGCGGACCATCGGGTGACAGCACGGCGAGTTC
>JANLSP010000283.1:0-15490 GCA_031362485.1 Novosphingobium sp. | reverse complement strand
GCTGCCATATTGGTGCAGTCGTTGTTCCATGCAAGAATATCGAAAGCAGCCGGTTTCTCGCCCATCAGGTAGTTGTTGACCCAATAGTTCCAGACGAGATCGTTAGGACGCAACCAGGTGAAAATCTTGCCCAGCTCTGCGCCGGGCAGAATGCCCTTTTTCGCTGAAGTTGACTTGGCCATGCCGAGCAGGGCCGGGAGGCGGAAAGCGCCCAATGCAGCGTCAACCTTGAAATCGAGCATGGTCACACACAGCGCCAGACTGTTCACCCGATTGTCACCCTTGGCGGCGAGATAGCTCATGACCATCGCCGAGGTGATGCCGCCCGCGCAGAATCCGACAAGGTTGATCTTTGGCTGGCCCGTGATTTCGGCCACAGCATCCATCGCGGCGAGCGCAGCCTCGGCATATTTGTCGAGCCCCCAGTCGCGCTGTTCGGGCTGAGGGTTGCGCCAGCTTATCGCGAAATACTGCAGACCTTGGGCAACGGTGTATTCGGCAAAGCTGCGGCCTGGTGCGAGGTCGGTAAAGTAAAAGCGGTTGATCTGCGGCGGGATCAAAAGCACCGGTACTTCATAGACCTTTTCCGTGCTGGGCTTGTATTGGATCAGCTCGAACATTTCGTGGCGCAGCACGATCTTGCCTGGCGTGATCGCCAGATTGCCGCCCACCTCAAAATTCGAGGTATCAACCTGCCTCGGCAGGCCGCCATTGTTCTTGATGTCGTCGATGAAGGCGGCAAGGCCCTTGGTCAGGTTGGTTCCGCCAGTCTCCATGGTCTTTGCCAGGGCTGCCGGATTTCCGAAGAGCGTATTGGTCGGCGCGAGCGCACTGGTGACGATTGATGCGGCAAGCTCGGCCCGCTGACGGTTTTCGGGAGCGAGATCATCGGGGATCATCTTCTCGACCGCCTCTGTGGCAGCGATATAGGCCTGGGCCATCCGCTTGTAGGCCGGGTTCGTCTTCCAGGCATCATCCTTGAAGCGGGCGTCTCTGGGATCGGGCGCGATTTCTGATTTGCCGGTGGCAATGGCCAGCATAACCTTGGACAATTCCAGGCTCTGTTCCATCATCATGCGCGGATCGACCGCCTTGATAAAGGTGGCAAATGGACCATCGGATCCGAAGAAGCCAGCAACCCCTGCGTCCGCTTCTTGCCCTGTCTCTTGCTCTTTCTTTGCCATGGACTGATCTCTCACCATTCAAAAATGTTGCGGTGCACATAAGGAATTAAGCGAACTTTGCAAGACTTCTTCGCAGTTGCAGCATTTTTTGCCGCGGCGTTGCTCTTGACCCTGTGCCATGACAGCCTACATGCTCTCACGATGTTTATCGAGACCGAAACCACGCCGAACCCGGCAACGCTCAAATTCCTGCCTGGCGAACAGGTCATGGCGGCCAGCACCCGCGAATTTACCAATGACGAGGAAGCCGAGGCCTCGCCGCTTGCTGCCGCGCTGTTCAGCCTCGGCGACGTGACCGGCGTGTTTTTCGGACGCGACTTCATCTCCGTTACTGCCGCCCCGGGCGTGGACTGGAGCGCGCTGAAAGGCCAGGTGGTCTCGGTCCTGCTTGATCATTTCGTTTCCGGCGCGCCCTTGTTTGCCGGACCGGACGCCAGCGGCATAGCGGTGGCCACCGATGACGCCGACTATGGCGAAGACCCTGCCGACGCGGATGTGGTTGCCCAGATCAAGGAACTGATCGAGACCCGGGTGCGTCCGGCAGTTGCCAATGATGGCGGCGACATTGTCTATCGCGGTTTTCGCGAGGGCGTGGTCTATCTGCAGATGCAGGGATCCTGCTCGGGCTGCCCATCTTCATCCGCAACTCTCAAACAGGGCATTGAGGGGCTGCTCAAGCACTACGTCCCCGAGGTCTCCGAAGTCCGCGCTGCCTGATCGGCGACGTCGGCTGCCATGCGCACTCTGACGATCGACAGCGCGACCGAGGCCTGTTCTGTCGCGCTGTTTGACGAGAGCACACTGCTCGCCAGCGATTTTCGCGTGCTGGGTCGCGGCCATGCCGAGCAGCTCGTACCGATGATTGCCGCGCTGCCCGGCAAAGGCCGGGCTGCCCGCATCGCTGTGGCCTTGGGGCCGGGTAGCTTCACCGGGCTTCGCGTCGGTCTCGCTGCGGCCCGGGCGCTGGGACTGGCCTGGCAGGCCGAAGTCGTCGGCTATCCGAGCATGGCGCTGATTGCCGCCATGGCCCGCGCACAGAAGGGTGCGAAGCCGATTGGCGTCATCATGACCGGCGGCCACGGCGAATGGTTCGTCCAGTCGTTTGCTGCAAACGGCATGGCGACCGGCGAGGTTGCCTCACTGAGCCCCGTGGCTGCTGCGGCTTTAGTGGACGCGGAACTGCTTGTCGGCACTCAGTCTGCCGCTCTGGCGGCATTGCGGGGGCATGGCGATGTGCTTGAGCTTTTGCCGGATGCGCGGGGGTTCAGTTTGCTCTCGGCCGAACTGCTGACCAGCAATATTCAGCCGCACTATGGCCGCGCTCCCGATGCGCGGCTTCCCGCAGGCGCCAAATGACGCCGCCGGCCGACGATATCGACCGGATCATGGCGGTGATGACCGCCGCATTCGATCCCGCCTTTGGCGAGGCCTGGAATCGCTCCCAGCTAGAAGATGCCCTGTTTATGGGCAATTGCCGCTACGGCCTGATCGGACCAACGGGGAAAGCACCTGGGGATGGTGCCGCAGCTTGCGGATTTTTCCTTTCTCGCCAGGGCTATGAGGAAGAAGAACTCCTGCTCTTCGCCATCCACCCGGCGTTTCGCAGACTGGGACTGGGCAGCCGGTTGCTCGAAAATTTCATCGCGCAATGCCGGGCGCGCGGTGCCGCGCGGTTGTTTCTTGAAATGCGTCAGGACAACCCTGCCGAACATCTCTATATTCGCCATGGCTTCGCGCCTATCGGGCGCCGACTGCGTTATTACCGCGCGCCAGATGGCACCCGGCTCGACGCAATCACTTTCGCCTGTGACTTGCAACCGATCTGACTTGGCAAATCTGACAATGCAGGAAGCTAAAGCGGCTGAAAAACAACTGATTGCAATTTAAACTTGCTAGAATTGAGTCTTGCAGATTCAATCAACTTGTTGCAGAATTAAGATTGCAGTCCTAGCATTCGTCGCCGAGTCCATTCCCGTAGCAAGGCCCAGGAACCCCAAATGCAAACCCCCGAGAACGATATGAACGAAACTTTGATCACGCTGACCTCGGACATTGTCGCCGCCCATGTCAGCAACAACAACGTGGCAGTCGAAGATGTCCCCGCGCTGATTACCAATATTTACGGTGCCTTGGCCAACCTCGGGCAAGCAGTCGCAGCTCCCGAAGTGGCGCCAGAACCCGCAGTTTCAATCCGCGCTTCGATCAAGCCTGACTACATCGTCTGCCTGGAAGACGGCAAGAAGCTCAAGATGCTGAAGCGGCATCTGATGACAAGCTACAACTTGACGCCCGATCAGTATCGCGCACGCTGGGGCCTGCCGGCCGACTATCCAATGGTCGCTCCCAACTATGCCGAAAAGCGCCGCGAACTTGCCAAGAAAATCGGCCTTGGCCGCAAGCCAGGCCCGCGCACCGCGCGTAAGGCCAAGCGCTGAATTCAGCGCATTGCCTGGTTGAATAATGGCCCCGCCGGACTATGCTTCGGCGGGGTCTTGTTATTTTCGGAACGCACGTGCCGCAAAACATCGATATCGAAGAACTCTGCGCCCAGCGCGGCCTGCGGATAACCGACCAGCGCCGGGTCATCGCGCGGGTGCTTTCGGAAAGTTCGGACCATCCCGATGTCGATAGTCTCTATCAGCGCGCAGCGGCAATCGATCCGGGCATTTCCATTGCCACGGTCTATCGCACAGTGCGCCTGTTCGAAGAGGCCGGCATTCTCGATCGCCATGATTTCGGCGATGGCCGCTCGCGCTATGAAGCTTCGCCCGAAGCCCATCACGACCACATTATCGATGTCGAAACCGGCAAGGTAATCGAATTTGTCGATCCCGAATTGGAATCGCTGCAACGCCAGATCGCCGAACGGCTGGGTTTTCGCCTGGTTGACCACCGCATGGAGCTTTATGGCGTCAAGCTGGATCGGCCCGATACCGTGACCCAGGATTAGCGACCGATGAGGGCGATCGGCCCCGCCGGTTGGCTTCGTATATCCGTTCGCCTGCTGGCCATGCTGGTCTGGCTCGGGCTGTGCATTCCGCTCTTTTATGCTTGGCGCCTGGCGGGATCGGGAAATCCCTGGCCGCCAAGGTTTCTCGCCGGAATAGCCAGAATTGCTGGAATTTCACTGCGCCCCATAGGCGTTCGCCCCAGCGGCGGCGAATTTCTGCTCGCCAACCATGTCAGCTGGATCGACATTCCGGCGATTGCCGCAACCACCGGCGCTGCCTTCGTTGCCCATGACGGCCTCGCATCGGTGCCTCTCATCCGATGGCTCTGCGCGATGAACCGCACTGTATTCGTCGCCAGGCACGACCGCGCATCGGTTCACCTCCAGATCGAACAGGTGCGCGCTGCCGTACAGGGCGCGGGGGTGCTGGCGATTTTCCCCGAGGGCACCACCAGCGACGGCAATGGCTTGTTGCGGTTCAAAAGCTCCCTGCTGTCGGCCCTCGATCCGCTTCCCCCGGGCGTCGCGGTCCAGCCGGTGTTGCTCGACTATGGGCGCGAGGCTACCGACATCGCTTGGGTTGGCGAGGAGCCCGGGCTCCACAATTTCCTGCGCATACTCGCTCGCAGCCGCAAAATCGAGCTTGCGGTGCAGTTTCTGGAACCGCTGCACGGCGAAGAGCTCCGCGACCGAAAGACCATGGCGGCAGCGGCGCAGCAGGTGATCGGGGCGGCGCTGAAATCGCGAGCGAATTAACGCCTGACGTTGTTCGCCAGTTGCGCGTCATCGAGCTGGAAACCGAGCAGCACCTCAAAAGTGGCGCGGGATACCGCTGCCTTCACATCGGGCTCGGTCAGCGGATCGACGGCGGCATCGGCATCGCCGGCGCGGCGCTTGCGAACCAGACGCTCGCGTATTTCTGCTGGCAGGGTGGCTTCCGAGCGGTTGATATATGCGGAGCCCTGACCCTGCGCCTGAGCGCGTTCCTGACCATCGGCAAAATTGAGCACAAGCTGCCCGATCCGCTTTGAGCTAACTTCGTTGCCACCGCGCAGGACAGTGACGAAATAGGGCAAGATAACCTGACGCGCGCCACGAGGGTCACTGCGGCGGGCAAGCACAGTGAACGTGACCGCGGCAAAAACTTTGCCCGAACCATCGCGGGCGCCTTCGTTGCATTGGCTGCGCAAGTTGGTCATTGAGGCAACGACATCGATGTCGTCTGCAGTGCTGCCGCCGCCCGGGCGGAACAAGGTTACATCGCCGGTATAATCGGGAATCCCGACAGCAGGACAGGCGCTTCTAACCGCCGTTACGCCGACGCCTTCGTCGATCACCAGCTCGCCCTTCGACCGGCAGCCAGCCAGAGCGAGCGCAACCAGGGCAAAAGTCAAAAGTCGGGTGCGGCGATTCATATTTGGCATCCCCAATTCAGCAAGCACAGGTTCGGGCAGGATTATCCCGAAACAGCATCAAGCGATGCCCTAGCGGTGTGCGCCACAAAGCGCTAGAGGCGCAAACATGAATGCACCCTTTCCTTCGCACGATCTGTCGTCTGCCAAACCCCCGCTCCGCCTGCTCGTCGCCGCGCCGCGTGGCTTCTGCGCCGGGGTCGACCGCGCCATTGCCATCGTCGAACTGTCGATCGAGCGGTATGGAGCACCGGTCTATGTCCGGCACGAGATTGTCCATAACCGCCACGTCGTCGACGGTCTGAAAGCCAAGGGCGCAATATTCGTCGAGGAACTTGACGAAGTACCCGATGGCGCGCCGGTGATCTTCTCGGCGCATGGCGTGCCCAAGGTCATTCCGGAAACCGCCACGGCGCGCGGGCTCGACTGGCTCGATGCCACCTGCCCGCTGGTCAGCAAGGTCCATCGTCAGGCCGAGCGTCAGATTGAGGCGGGCCGCCATATCCTGTTCATCGGCCACCGGGGCCACCCCGAGGTGATCGGCACGCTGGGCCAGGTGCCTGAAGGCTCGATGACTTTGGTTGAAACGCTCGAGGATGTCGCCGCCCTGCCCTTCTCCGCCGACGCGCCGCTGGCGTTTCTGACGCAGACCACACTTTCGGTTGACGATACGGCAGACATGGTCGCAGCCCTGCAACGGCGCTTCCCGGCAATCTCAGGGCCCCGGGCTGACGACATCTGCTACGCCACCTCGAACCGGCAGGCCGCAGTCAAGGCAATCGCCCCGGAATGCCAGCTGGTGCTGGTTATCGGCGCGCCTAACAGCTCGAATTCACGTCGCCTGGTGGAAGTCGCCGAGCGTTGCGGGGCGCAGGCCCATCTGATTGAGCGGGCAAAAAACATCGATCCGGCCTGGCTCGAAGGTGTGACTGTGCTGGGCCTGACGGCTGGGGCTTCCGCGCCGGAGTCGCTGGTTCGCGAAGTTGCTGACTACCTCGCAGCCAGGCGCGACGTGACCGAGGAAGTGATCACGACCGCCGAAGAGCGCATGATCTTCAAGCTCCCCCGCCAGCTTTCGGATTAATTCCGGATGGCGGTCTATACGCAATTGGGCGGCGAGGCGCTGGGCGCGATCATGACTGCTTATGACGTGGGCGCGCTGGTATCCGCCAAGGGCATTGCAGAAGGAGTTTCGAACAGCAATTGGCTGATCGAGACCGCAGGCGCGGACGGAAACGGCGCTCGCTTTATCCTGACGATGTATGAGCAGCGCACCAATGTGAGCGAATTGCCCTTTTTTCTCGATTTGCTCGATCATCTCGCCGCACGCGACTGTCCGGTTCCCCGGACAATCCACGACCGCCAGGGTAGTTCATATCGCTTCCATGACGGCAAGGCATTGGCACTGATTGAATTCCTGCCGGGCGTATCGGTCAGCGCGGCGACCCCGGCACAGGCCCGGGCCGTGGGCGAGGCGCTTGCCAAAGTGCACCTAGCCGCGGGCGACTTCCCCGGGACGCGCGCCAACGGCCTCGCCCTGGCCGATTGGCAGGCACTGGCCGAAGCCTGCGGCCCGGCCGGACTTGCTTCGATCAACTCCGATCTGGCTGGCCTCGTCGAGCGTGAGATGGCCGTGGTGGCGCGCGAATGGCCCCGCGATCTGCCGCGCTCGGTGATCCATGCCGATCTCTTCCCGGACAACGTGCTGATGCTGGGCGACAGTGTATCGGGCCTGATCGACTTCTATTTCGCCTGCTGTGACATCACTGCCTTTGACCTTGCCATCACCCACGCCGCCTGGTGCTTCGGCGATAGCGGGCGAAGGTTCGATCCGGCGGTTTCACAAGCACTGGTGGCGGGCTACCGATCCATTCGCCCGCTATCGCGCGAAGAACACGCAAACCTTCCTGTTTTGGCACGGGGCGCCGCAATGCGCTTTCTTATGACCCGCTCTTATGATTGGCTCCATACGGCAAGCGATGCACTCGTGACTCGCAAGGACCCAATGGAATTCGCCCGGCGGTTGGAGTTTTATGCAGATCCACAAAATGCAGCATGCTTCGGATATGAGCAGGGCTAAAGGTCCGCAATGAAACGCGTCGAAGTATTCACCGATGGCGCATGCAAGGGCAATCCCGGCCCCGGCGGCTGGGGCGCGATCCTGCGCATGGGCCGGCACGAAAAGGAACTCAGCGGCGGCGAGGCCGATACCACCAACAACCGCATGGAAATGACCGCCGTAATCCGCGCGCTCACTGCGCTGATCGAACCGTGCGAAGTGATCCTCCACACCGACAGCCGCTATGTCATCGACGGCATGACCAAATGGGTCGAGGGTTGGAAACGCAAGGGCTGGGTCAATGCGAGCAAGCAGCCGGTTCGCAACCAGGATCTGTGGCACGACCTGATCGAAGCAGCGCAGCACCATCAGGTCGAATGGCAATGGGTCAAAGGCCATGACGGCCACCCGGAGAACGAACGCGCAGACCGCCTTGCCAGCGATGCCGCCATGGCAGCGGCAGAAGTCCTCTAGCCAAACCTGGCTGGTGAAAAGGGCTGCGGATCGACTGTCCCATTGCTTTCGCCCAGCAGCAAACCCGCCGCCAGCTGCGCGGCCGCAGGCGCGGTCTGGATGCCGAAACCGCCTTGGCCCGCAAACCAGAAAAAGCCGGCGACCTTGTGGTCGAAGCCGTAAACCGGCAGCCGATCAGGGGCGAAACTGCGCAGGCCCGCCCACTTGTGCTCGACCCGCTCAACCTGCCAGTCGACCACTTCCTCGAACCGGGCAATCGCGGTGGCCACATCGATTTCCTCGGGCACTACATCGCATGGTGGGCTAGAAGTCTCGTCATGCGGACTTAGCCAAAGCCGTCCGGATTCGGGCTTGAAATAAAAGGTCTCGTCAATGTCGAGCACCAGCGGCAGATCGGCCGGTGCGGGCGGAGCGGTGCATATCTGGGCCACCGTCCGGCGCAGCGGAGCGATGCCAAGCGGCGCAACCGCTGCCATTCCGGCAATCAAGTCGGCCCATGCACCAGCAGCATTGACCAAAACCCCACAGCAGGCCTGACGACGATCGGCCAGGGTCAATTGCCAGCCCTGCGCATAGCGTTCGGCGCTTTGCAGCCGCGAATTGCACCACAGGTCAGCCCCGGCACGGCGCGATTCGGCCAGATAATGCTGATGCAAGGCTTCCACATCGATATCGCAGCAATCGGGTTCCCACGCCCCAATCGTCCAGCCGGGCCGAAGTCCGGGAATGCGGCGGCCAAGGTCGGCGGCGCCTTCGATTTCAAAGCGTACCCCTCGTTCGGCGAAACGCCTCGCAAACTCCTCGACCCGCCGTTCCTGCCCGCTGCGGCCCAAGGTCAGCGATCCGCGCGGGGTCAGCATACCCAGATCGTGCAGGACTGGCCCCGATGCGGTCGTCAGGGGTTGCACTCCCGGACCACCGTAGGTCTCGTTCCAGAATGCCGCCGATCGTCCGGTGGCGTGGTAGCCGGGCCTGTCTTCGGCCTCGAGCAACAGTATCCGCGCCTTTCCGGCGAGACCGGCGGCTAGCGAAGCTCCAGCCATGCCAGCCCCGATGATGGCAATATCGAAGCGTTCAATCACGCCGGTTCAGTCTTCCGCCTGCGCAGTGCGGTCGAGAAAGTCTTCGATACCGGCCAAGGCGCGGTCACGAATTACATCGGCCTCGCGCAGCAATTCATGCCGTGCATTACTGCCAAAGCGCAGCAATTCGCCGCGCGGCAGACGCAGCGCCGCCTTTTCGATTGCCGCGCGGCTGACCAGTCGATCTTCATCCGCAGACAGAAGCAGCACAGGCACTTGCACCTTCTCAAGAAATCCGGGCTGATAAAGGCGGCGGATTGATGCATAGGCGGCGGCGACCCAGCCCCAGCTGCCCGGACCCATGGCAATCTGCGGCCGGGTATCGCGCCACCAGATCTCGTCGGCATAGCGCTCCGCATCGCTGGTCAACAGGTTTATCCGGTCGGCCGGCAGGGTCAGCGGCTTTTCCCCCCACTTCCAGGCCTGCCTGCGATGATCGCCGAACCGGGCCATCAAGCGGGCGAGAGCATACATTATTTTGACCGGAACACCGTGGCGGATCAGATCGAGCATCGGCGCGATCAGGACCGCTGCATCGGGCTTCACTTTGCCCTCGCCAACAGCGCGTAAAACCAGATGCCCGCCCATTGAGTGGCCGACAATGACATGCGGCCCGGGCACGGACAGGCGCCATTGCTGCCAGAAGAACGCAAGGTCATCGACCCAGATCGAAAAATCATCGACATGTCCGGTGACAGCATCGCTGCCCAGCCTGCCCGATCCCGCCTGACCGCGCCAGTCTGCCGCCGTCACACGCCAGCCGCGCCGGCTCCAGTGGTCGAGCGTCTCAAGATACTTCTCATAGGCATCGCCCCGGCCGGGCATGAACAAAATGGATCCGCGAACCGCGCCTTGCGGCAGCAACCAGTCGATCCGGCGCAGGACATGGCCATCGGCGGCCTGCCAACGGGTTTCGACTGCCTCTGGCGGAATCGCTCTCCGATCGAAGCGGGTCTTCGCTCTCATCTTGTTTGCCGTCACTGAGAGCTAATTCCAGCCTGAAGGGGTTGGTTACTTTTTGGTAAGCCCTGACAGCTAAACAAGCCCTTAGTGTTCAGGGGGCTCAGATGCAGGGCGGATTTTTTTCATACGGGCTGCTTGCTGCGTTGGCAATCGCGCTGATGTTTGCCGCCCTTACCGACCTGCAGCGCCGCCAGATCGACAATTGGCTCAACGCCGCAATCGCCCTCAGCGCGCCGCTGTTCTGGCTGGCGAGTGGACAGGGGCTGGTCGATGTCGGCTTTCACATCGCCATAGCCTTGGCGATCTTCACGCTGTTGGCCATATTGTTCGCCATGGGCGCAATGGGCGGCGGCGACGTCAAGCTGCTTTCGGCGCTCGCTTTGTGGATCGACCCGATCTCTTTCGTCAAATTGCTGGCGATCATGTCGGTGCTGGGCGGACTGCTCACGCTGGTGATGGTGACGTTGCATTACGTCCGCAAAAGCGAAGGCCGCATCGCGGTTCCGTATGGCATCGCCATCTCGTTCGCCGGCATCTGGGTGATCTTCAGCGAATATCTTTCAACCGCCACCGGGGCGATTTTGTCGGGTTGACCCGATCTTAACCATTTTGGCCGATTTCACAGGTGTGAAACCGGGGTGTTTTCTAGGGGGCTTGTATAGCCATGGATAAAAAGAAGCTGATGTTGCTGTTGGGCGCGCTGGTCATTGCGATCGGCACCGCGCTTGCTGCCAGGAGCCTGTTTAGCGGGGCATCGACGCCTCAGGCCCAGGCCATTGCGCCTGCGGAAACAGGGCCCAAGGCACTTGTTGCCCAACGCGCCTTGCCTGTCGGCACCATCATCACTGCCGATTCGATTTCGTTCCAGCCCTGGCCCAAGGAAATGGTGCAGGACGCTTACTTCCTCGAAGGCGAAACCGACATGGCCAAGCTGCTGGGAACGGTTGTCCGCTTTCCGGTCACAGCCGGTCAGCCGGTCACCCAGGGCGCACTTGTTGCGCCCGGTGATCGCGGCTTTCTCGCCGCGGCGCTGAGCCCCGGCATGCGTGCTGTGACCATCACCGTGTCGCAGAAGACCGGTGTTGCCGGCTTTGTCTTCCCGGGCGATCGCGTCGACCTGGTGCTGACCCAGACCGTCAAATCCAATGATGCCGGCGAATCCCTGAAGGCTGCCGAGACCATTCTGCGCAATCTGCGCGTGCTCGCCACCGACCAATCGACCGAAACCGAGACGGAAAACGGCAAGACCGTTGTCCGCTCGGCGCGCACCATCACACTTGAAGTGACCCCGCGCATCGGCGAAAAGATCGCGGTCGCCGATACCATCGGCACGCTGAACCTCTCGCTGCGCTCGATTGCCGACAATCAGACCGAACTGGAAAAAGCCATCGCCAGCGGCTCGGTCAAGCTGCCTGAAGGCGTGACCAAAGCTGAAGAGGATCGCATCCTCAACAAGGCGCTGAGTCAGCCGATCGAAGGCGCGACTTCCTACGTTACCGGCGGCGATGTCTCGCGCTTTCAGCGTCGCACCGCCTCGCTCGCGCCGAAGCCCGGCGGGATGGCGGCCGGGCCGATCATGAACGCTGCAGGCACGCTTCCCGCAGGCGTCTCGCCGCGCGCCGCTGAATACCGTTCCGGACCCGTCGTCCGCGTCACTCGGGGCAAGACTACCACCGAAGAACAAGTGGGGAGCAAGTGACATGGCAAATGAATCCGCCAGCCCATTTCGCACCGCCACCACCGCAATTGCTAGGGGCAAAAGCATGAAACGCCGCGTTACGCTCTCACTTCTGGCGGCTGCCTGCGCCGGCGCTCCCCTGGCGCTCGCCAGCCCGGCCCATGCCCAGTCGGTTTCGCGCCCTGCCAACGATGTTGTCCTGTCGATCGGTCGCGGCCAGCTGGTCAGCATTCCGGGCACGATGTCGGATGTCTTCGTCGCCAACGAGCAGGTTGCCGACGTGCAGATCAAGTCGCAGCGCCAACTCTACATCTTCGGCAAAGCAGGCGGCGAGACGACAGTTTATGCCAGCAACGCGGCCGGCCAGACAATCTGGTCTGCCAATGTTCGCGTGGGATCGAACATCGAAAGCATCGACCAGATGCTCAAACTTGCCATGCCCGATGCCAAGGTCGCGGTTTCAACGATCGGCACCAATACCTTCCTGCTGACCGGCACAGTGGCCTCGCCTGACGATGCCGCCGAAGCACAGCGGCTGGTCGAGGCTTTCGTCGGCAAGACCAACGGCGCAAGCGGTGCCAACAACGTGATCAGCCGGTTGCGGATGGCGACACCCCTGCAGGTCAACCTGCAAGTTCGCTTTGCCGAAGTCAGTCGCAGCCTGGTGCGCGAAATCAGCTCTAACCTCTCATCGCGCGATAACCAGGGCGGCATGATGTTTGGAGTTTCCCGCGGCAACGGCGGCGGCACTTTCGCCAACGCCCCGGGCACAATCAGCGGTGTCAATACAACTGGTTTGCCGGTGCTCGATGCTTCGAGCGCGCTGGGCCTGCCCGCAGGCAGCGTAAGTCTGCCGTTCGATCCGGTGAGCGGCAAATATGTCGTGGGCGGCTCGTTGTTCACCCCGGCGACCAACAATGTCGGCCAGACTGCGGTCAGCCTTGCCGGGCGCCTGTTCGGGATGAATGTCGCAGCCAGCTTCGACATGGCTGAGCGGATCGGACTGGTTACTACACTGTCTCAGCCCAATCTGACCGCGCTTTCGGGCGAAACCGCCGACTTTCTGGCGGGCGGCGAATACCCCATTCCGATCAGTCAGGGTCTGGGCGCCACATCGATCGAATACAAGCGCTTCGGCGTCAGCCTTTCCTACACGCCGACCGTTCTGGCCAACGGCCGCATCTCGATCCGCGTGCGCCCCGAAGTCTCCGAACTTTCGACGCAGGGCGCTGTCCAGCTGAACGGCTTCCAGGTGCCTGCGCTTACAATCCGCCGCGCAGAAACCACGGTGGAGCTGGGCTCTGGCCAGAGCTTCATGATCGCCGGGCTGATGAGCAACAATGCACAGAACCAGATCGACAAGACTCCCGGTGTGGGCGACATTCCGATCCTGGGCACCCTGTTCCGTTCGACTAATTTCCGGCGCGGCGAGACCGAACTGGTGATCATCGTCACCCCCTATCTGGTCACCCCGGTCAACGCCAACGACATCGTTCTGCCGACTGATGGCTACCAGAGTCCGCAGGAAATCCAGCGGTTGCTGGGCAACATGGGCTCCGACGGCAAGTCCGGCGTAACCCGGCCAATGCCAAGAGCCGAGCAGGTCGCACCATCGAACCCGCAAGTCAGCATCGGCGGACCGGCAATTTCGGAAGGCAAGCCCCGCGGCGAAAGCCGGAGCGAGAGCAGGACAGCAGCGCGCAGCACCGCCGGTGATGCGCCCGCCCCTGGCTTCAATCTCAAGTGAGAGAGACCAAAATCATGACCAAGAACCTGTTGAAGTCCGCACCCCGCGCCGCCGGCGTTGCGCTTGCCCTCTCGCTCGGCTTTGCTCTGGCAGGTTGCGGCGGCATGGCGAACAACCGTTCACTGGAAAGCCTGCATCAGCCTGTCGTGCAACGCTCGCTCTACACGTTAGATTTGACAACGGGCCCGGGCGGCCTCAGCGGCTCCGAACAGCAACGGCTGATTGGTTGGTTCGAAGCGATGGGCCTTCGCTATGGCGACAGGGTCATGATTGACGACCCGCTGCAAAGCTCCGCAACCCGCTCCGCAATCGAAGCCACTGCTGCCCGCTATGGCCTTTTGCTGGGTGCAGAAGCGCCAGTGACGCCGGGTTATGTCAATGCGGGGACAGTCCGCGTTGTCGTCACCCGCTCAAAGGCGCACGTGCCCGGATGCCCCGACTGGTCAGCCAACTCCGATGCCAATCTCGCGAATGCTACCAGTAGCAATTATGGCTGCGCGACTAACGGCAATCTTGCCGCAATGGTCGCCAATCCCGAGCACCTGATCCAGGGCGATTCGAGCAAGAGCGACACGATCGTGACACGTTCGACGAAGGCCATCGACAGCTACCGCGAAATGAAGCCGACTGGCGATGGCGGCCTCAAACAAACCTCTTCGAGCGAGAAGTAAGCCATGAACGCACCCTGGAAATCCGGTTCGCAAGGCAATCGCGATGCTTTCGCGTCGTTTATTTGCGACGAAAACTCGCTCGACGTGCTGCGGCCCGTCATCATCGAAATGGGCTGGGCCCCGGAAAAGTGCAACAAGGGCGGCCTGCGCAATGCTGTGCAATCGCTCTCGATCACTGCCAGCCCGAACATCCTGATGGTCGACCTGTCAGAGAGCGGCGATCCGCTCAACGATATCAACGCGCTGGCTGAAGTCTGCGAGCCTGGTACTGTCGTCATCGCAGTCGGACAGGTTAACGATGTTCGCCTTTATCGCGACCTGCTCTCGAGCGGCATTCACGACTATCTGCTGAAGCCGCTCTCGCCGGGTCAGATCCGCGATTCTCTGGTCAACGCACAGGCAATCTTTTCGTCGCCCAAGCATGGCGACGGCGCGGCCGGCAAGACCCATATTTCAACCGCGGTAATCGGCACGCGCGGCGGGGTTGGCGCATCGACGCTGGCAACCTCGCTGGCCTGGGTGTTCAGCGCCGAGAACAAACTGCCGACTGCCCTGCTCGATCTGGACATCCATTTCGGCACCGGTGCGCTTTCGCTCGACCTTGAGCCCGGCCGCGGTCTGACCGACGCCATCGAGAACCCGAGCCGCATTGACGGCCTGTTCATCGAACGCGCAATGATCCGGGCAAATGATCACCTTGCCATTCTGTCAGCCGAAGCACCGATCAACAGCCCGCTGCTGACCGATGGCTCTGCGTTCGTGCAACTGGAGGAAGAGTTCCGCCAAGCCTTTGAAATGACGGTGATCGATCTGCCGCGCAATATGCTGATCAATTTCCCGCATTTGCTCACCGACGTGAATGTGGTGGTGCTGGCAACGGAAATGACGCTTGCTTCCGCCCGTGACGCCATCCGGCTGCTTTCCTGGCTCAAGACCAACGCCAGTCACGTCAAAGTGCTGGTCACGGCCAACAAGGTTCAGCCCGGTTCCGCTGAAATCAGCAAGAGTGACTTTGAAGCCTCAATCGAGCGCAAGATCAATTTCACGATACCTTATGATGTGAAAGCAGCAATCAATGCCGCCAAGCTGGGGCAGACTTTTGCCGAGGCCAACCGCATAAGCAAGGCCGGGGGTGTCATGCGCGAAATTGCCGGCGCGGTGATCGGTGCGACCGACAGCGATGAAGTTGCGGGCACCAAGCCCGCCAAGAAATCGCTGCTGGGCAAGCTCGACCTCAAGGCGATGCTGTCCAACAAGAAGTCGAAGACGG
>JANLSP010000281.1:0-3436 GCA_031362485.1 Novosphingobium sp. | reverse complement strand
GCTCAACCTTCATATCGAACCGCGCCATGCCGACCACTGTCGCCAGTCCGCCCTTGGTCAGCATGTTGAACGAATCCTCGATGGTCTGCTTGAGGCCGATCGCCTCGATCGCATGATCGACCCCGCGCCCATCAGTCATCGCGCGTACCTGCTTGACGACATTGCCCTGGCTGGCATCGATCCCGTCGGTCGCGCCGAACGCTTTCGCCAGCTCAAGCTTGGATGGCACCATGTCGATGGCAATGATCCGGCCCGCTCCGGCCACGGCTGCGCCGTTGATCGCTGACAGCCCGACGCCGCCGCAGCCGATCACGGCCACGGTCTCGCCAGGCCGCACTTTCGCCGCGTTGACAGCCGCGCCAAAGCCCGTGGTGACCCCGCAGCCGATCAGGCAGGCGCGGTCAAACGGCATGTCGCGCCGGATCGGCACGACGCCGCTGTCGTGCACCAGGATCTGTTCGGCAAAGGCGCCCATCCGCATGAATTGGTGGATGCTCTCATCTCCCCGAAACAGGCGCGGGGGCTCCCCCTCTGCGCGCTGGGCTTCGGGCGTGTAGCAGCGGTGGGTATGACCGCCGAAGCAATGTTCGCAGTGGCCGCAATGGAACGTCAGGCAGACAATGACATGATCGCCGGGCTTCACATTGTGAACTTCGGGACCAACCTGTTCGACAATTCCGGCCGCTTCATGGCCAAGAATGACGGGCAGCGGCAGCATCGTATCGCCGGTCAGCCCATGCAAGTCAGAATGGCACACGCCAACCGCCAACATGCGCACCAGCACCTCGCGGCCCTGTGGCTTGGAAATCGAGACTTCCTCGATCCCCATCGGCTGGCCGAATTCGCGAAATACCGCTGCTTTCATAGTAATTCTCCACATCCAGCAGGCAGATCAATGACAATATGAATCGCCTCTGTTGCATTAAGCGCTTTCTGCCTTATTGACGAGCTTGCGAGACAGAGCAACCGCAACGAGGATGCCGCCGTGATAGAAAATGACTTGCCTGCCGAAGCCCTGGCCGACCCCAAGACCTTCACTGATCCAGCCGCCTTGCATGGCTTGCTCTCGCGGCTGCGCCGCAATGATCCGCTGGCAGTGATCCATCCGGCCGATTTCAACCCAGTCCGCCTTGTCACCCGGCATGCCGATCTCATGGCGATCGAGCGCGATGCCGAGCGCTTCATCAACGCACCGCGCCAGGCGCATTTTTCGAACTCGCAAATGGAAGCCTCGCGCAAGGCACTGGGCGGAGTCGACGTCACAAAATTCATGCGCAATCTTGTCTCGATGGATGGCCCTGATCACCAGGCCTATCGCGAAATCACCCAGAGCTATTTCACCCCAAAAGGGCTCGAAGGACTGCGCGGCGAGATTGAGCGGCTGGCGGCGGAGTTTGTTGGCCGCATGGCGGACTTAGATGGAGAATGCGACTTCTCTGCGGTTGCGTTAGCCTATCCGCTGAGGGTGATCATGACCATGCTCGGCGTCCCGGTCGAAGACGAGCCGCTGATGTTGCGCCTCACCCAGCAGACGCTGACCAGTCAGGATCCGGAATTCCAGGCCCAAGGCAGCAGCAGCATGGGCGCGATGATGGAAATGTACCTCTATTTTCAGACAATGATCGCCGACCGACGCGAAAACCCGCGGGATGACCTTGCCAGCATCATCGCCAATGCCCGGGTGGGCGGCGAGCTGTTGCCGGAGGCCGACGTCTTCGGCTATTTCAACATCATCGCCACCGCCGGCCACGACACCACCAGTTATGCGATCACTGGCGGCCTGTTGGCCTTGCTCGAAAATCCGGAGGAACTTGCAAAGCTGCGCGCCGCTCCGTCGCTGATGCCCACTGCGGTCGAGGAGATCATCCGCTGGACCACTTCGGTCAAGCATTTCTGCCGCACCGCTACGCAAGATTGCATTGTCGCCGGGGAGGAGATCAAGGCCGGCGAGCTGCTGTTGCTGAGCTATCCGTCGGCCAATCGCGACGAAACGGTGTTCGAACATCCACACCTCTTCCGCATCGATCGCAAGCCCAACCGGCAGCTGGCCTTCGGCTTCGGCCCGCATGTCTGCCTGGGGCAGTATCTGGCAAGGCTGGAGCTCAGCCTGTTCCTGACCGAACTGTTGGCACGGGTTGACGACATCGAGCTGGCTGGGATTCCGCGCTATGTCGAGGGCACTTTCGTCGGCGGGGTGAAGCACTTGCCGATCCGCTACCGGATGAAGTAATCGATTGGTTCGCGCGCACGCGAACATCCGGCGGCGAGCCCGGACCTAACGCCAAGGCGAAACGCGAGCGGACGGGTGGCGGCCGGCGCGGGGATGCCTGGCGCGACAGTCTTGGCTGGCAAATCCTGGGATGCGAATGGCTGGACAGCGGATCTGGCTGGGGACTGACCGGCTCGGCCCCGGGTCATGAAGCGGCGACGGTTAGAGCTCGCGATTGGCCGTCAGCCGGCAGGTCATACCCTGCATTTCTGCCCCCGGAGGCTGCCGAAGGTTCTTCATGTTCCGGTTTGCGCGGATGCTTCCGCTTGCCCTTCCACAGGCTCGGGAGCGCCGGCCGCCGCGCGGGATTGGTAGCGAAGCGCTGACCGCTCCCGCACCCGTCGCTGCTGTCAGGCCGGAACGATTGCGCATTCTGGACACTGACGGTCCATTATATAACCAATATGGCACGCAATGTCAATATCATCGTGCCAGAACCGCTAAACCTCTGCTCCAGACGCCTGCGCCGGGCAACAAAAAACCCCGCCGAAGCGGGGTCTTGTGCCAGTTATTTCGCTGGGATTGGTTGCGGGGGTAGGATTTGAACCTACGACCTTCAGGTTATGAGCCTGACGAGCTACCGGGCTGCTCCACCCCGCGTCACCAAGAATCAGCCAAGACAATGCCTTTGGCTGGAAAAACAAAAGCCGCCGCGCGGAATGATCCGGCAGCGGCCTTTGTAACATATGAATGGGTTTTTCCGTTTCCCGCCGGCTATAATGCCTGGCGACGACCTACTCTTCCGGGGCTTGAGCCACAGTACCATCGGCGCAGTCAGGTTTCACGGCCGAGTTCGAGATGGGATCGGGTGGGTCACTGACGCTATGGCCACCAAGCAATAAAGCAGGCGGAAAACGGTTTTTAATCGATGCACATTCCTGCCGACCGCTGACGCGGTGTGGGCAAGGTTTGTTGGCGCTTATATTCTAGGCGTCTCTGGCTGAAAGACCGTCCGGTCAATGGGCAGCAGAGCTGTCATTGATGGTGGGACTCTCAAGCATGAACAGAGTTATTAGGACCGGTTAGCTACACGCGTTACCGCGCTTCCACATCCGGCCTATCAACGTGATGGTCTATCACGACTCGATGAAATCTAATCTCGAGGGAGGCTTCCCGCTTAGATGCTTTCAGCGGTTATCCCGTCCATACATAGCTACCCTGCTGCGC
>JANLSP010000246.1:0-3693 GCA_031362485.1 Novosphingobium sp. | reverse complement strand
GACATAGTCGGCCAGCTCGAAGCGGCGCTCGAAGCCGCGCTGGGCAATGCCGACATGCAGCATCGTGGCGCTATCGCTGCCGACGCCGGGCTTGCGGCCCTGCACGACCAGCAGGTTCTGCTGCGCAGTGATGTCGATATCGGCAGGCTTGTAGCCAGCCACGGCCAGCGTGATGCGAAAGGCATCTTCGCCGCGCTTTTCAATGTTGAACGGGGGGAAGTTATCGCTGCCGCCCTGTCGGGACTGATTTTCGAGCATGTCGAAAACACGGTCGAAACCGACCATCGAGCGGCGGTAGGGCGAGAAATCAAAACGGTTCATGGCAAAAATCCTCCAATGAGCAATTCAGGTGTTTCGGAAGCCCGGGAATCGGCGCTTCCATTGATGCATCATGGCGAACCGCCCTCACTGTTGACTGGCGGGCCGAACATGACACGCAAGATGAGATATGTTAGCCGGAGCGAGTTTCAAGGGTTGCACAACATCGAGGCGAAAATGGCCGTGGCCAAAGTTGAAATCTACACACGCTGGGGCTGCGGTTATTGCGTCTCGGCCAAGGCACTGCTCGACCGCAAGGGCGCGCCTTACACCGAGTATGACGTGACCATGGGTGGCGAGCCGCGCGCAGAAATGCTGCGCCGCGTGCCGGGCGCGATGACGGTGCCGCAGATCCTGATCAATGGAACTCCGATCGGCGGCAGTGACGACATTCACGCGCTCGACCGCGCCGGCAAACTGGACGCGATGCTGGGCCTGAGCGCTTGAGCCGCATCGCCGTCCTGCAGATGTGTTCGGGGATCGATCCCGAAGCCAATGCCGGGAAAATTGTGGCTGCTATCGAAGCTGCTGCTGATGGCGGCGCGGCGGTGCTTTTTACGCCCGAGATGTCGGGACTGATCGATAGCAACCGCGCGCGCGCCGCCAGCCGGATCGTTCGCGAAGAGGACGACCTTGTGCTTGCCGCCGTGCGCGAGGCAGCAGCGCGCCGGGGCCTGTGGGTCGCGCTTGGTTCGCTGGCAGTGCTGCGCGAGGACGGGCGCTGGGCCAACCGCGCGGTCGTGGTCGATGCTGCGGGCGGGATCGCCGCTCGCTACGACAAGATTCACATGTTCGATGTTGATCTGGCGAGCGGCGAAAGTTGGCGCGAATCGAAGGCCTATGCCGCAGGCGATGCCGTGGTGGCGGTGGAAACGCCCGCCGGACGGCTCGGTTTGACGATCTGTTATGACATCCGCTTTCCTGCATTATTTGAGGCACTTGGAAAACTATCCTGCGACATTATCGCAATTTCGGCCGCTTTCACTGTGCCGACCGGCAAGGCTCACTGGCACTTGCTCCAGCGCGCCCGAGCGGTCGAGGCAAGCGCTTATGTCGTGGCCTCCGCGCAAGTGGGCAACCACGAGGATGGCCGCAGCACATTCGGCCACAGCCTGGTGATTGATCCCTGGGGTGAAGTATTGCTCGATATGGGCGGCGAGGCGGCGGGGCTGGCTTTTGCCGAGATTGATCTGGCGCGGATCGCCGATGTCCGCCGCCAGCTGCCCAGCCTTGCCAATCGCCAAAAGATTGCCATCTAGGCTGAGTATATGATTGTTTTTGATCTTGAATGCCGCCCCGGGGGGCACCGCTTTGAGGGCTGGTTCGGCTCTTCGCAAGACTATGCCAGTCAGTGCGAGCGCGGCCTTGTTGCCTGTCCGCAATGCGGATCGGCGGATGTAGCCAAAGCGCCGATGGCGCCCAATGTCGCGCGCAAGGGCAATCAGCAGCCAGTGGAAGTGCGAGGAGCGCCCGCCACGCCCGTCGCAACAATCGCGCCCGTCGCCATGAGCAACGGCCCGCCCCCTCCCGAAGCCCTGCGGATGATGAAGGCGCTGGCAAAAATGCAGGCGCAGGCGCTGGAAAAGTCGCGCTGGGTGGGGGAGAGTTTCGCCGATGAAAGCCGCGCGATGCACTACGGTGAGCGCGAGGCGGAACCGATCTATGGACAGGCGACGCTGGAAGAAGCCCGCGATCTGCTGGAAGAGGGCATCGAGGTCGCACCCTTGCCCTTTCCCGTCGCCGCGCCGGGTGAAGCCAACTGATTGCCTTGCGCCGAGTGCCCGACTAAAGAGCGCGGGGGCGCCCGTAGCTCAGCAGGATAGAGCACCAGATTCCTAATCTGGGGGCCACAGGTTCGAATCCTGTCGGGCGCACCAATCGAGCCAGGCGGGGCAGATTGCGGCAGGGCATTGGGGCATTTTCAATTGCATCCGGGCAGGAGCTGATAAAGAATTTTTCAGATTGCGCTTGTGTCATTGAATCAATTGTGATTCGTAGGCGGGATCATGTCCCCTCAAGTTCATCCCAGGTTGCGCAAGCAAGGTTTATCCGAGGCATTGGCTTTGCTTTGCCTGCTGGCATTGGCGGGAATGGCGTTTTTTGGCCCCAGTGGCCTCGTTTCGTGGAGCGAAAACCGCCAGATGCTTGACTTGCGGCTCGCCGAGGTCAAGGCCTTGCGGGCAGAGCGTGACCGCTTGCGCAATCGCGTGACCCTGCTCAACCCGCGCGGAATCGATCCTGATCTGGCCGGCGAGCTGCTGCGCAAGGATCTCAACGTGGTCCATCCGGACGAAGTCGTCATTCTGCTCAACTGAGCGAGTGGCTCTCGGCAATTGCGGGCTATCATAGCTAGCTAATTTGGATGCAGAATTCGCTTTGTCGGTTTCGCTTGCTGTTCGTTCTGCCTATAGCAGGCAGACCACCTCTCCCCGGGGATATGAATTGGCCAAAAATGCAAGCAAGCCCGCTGCCGCTCCTTCGGCAATGGGCGACGACGAATCCGTTGCACTGCGCAGCCTTCAGGTTGCCCACGAAGCCGGGCGCCCCTATGGCGCAAGCGATGCAGACCTGCTCGCATTCTACGAACAGATGCTGCTTATCCGCCGCTTCGAGGAGCGCGCCGGCCAGCTATATGGCCTGGGGCTGATCGGCGGCTTCTGCCACCTCTATATCGGCCAGGAAGCGGTCGCCGTCGGGTTGCAGTCAGCGCTCGATCAGGCGCGCGACAGCGTCATTACCGGCTACCGCGATCATGGCCACATGCTGGCCTATGGAATTGATCCCAATGTGATCATGGCCGAGCTGACTGGCCGCGCTGCCGGCATTTCGCGGGGTAAGGGTGGCTCGATGCACATGTTTAGTGTCGAGCACCGCTTCTATGGCGGGCACGGCATTGTCGGCGCGCAAGTGCCGCTGGGCGCGGGCCTCGCCTTTGCCCACAAGTACCGCGAAGACGGCGGAGTGTGCGTCGCCTATTTCGGCGACGGCGCGGCAAATCAGGGCCAGGTCTATGAGACTTTCAACATGGCGAGCCTGTGGAAATTGCCGATAATTTTCGTTATCGAGAACAACCAGTACGCGATGGGCACCGCGGTCAAGCGGAGCTCGGCCGAAACGCATTTTTACCGGCGCGGCACGGCGTTCCGCATTCCGGGCATGATGGTCAACGGGATGGACGTGCTCGAAGTGCGCGGCGCGGCGGATCTCGCCCTGGCGCATGTTCGGGGCGGAGGCGGCCCGGTGCTGATGGAGCTCAACACCTATCGCTATCGCGGCCATTCGATGTCCGATCCCGCAAAGTATCGCAGCCGTGAGGAAGTTCAGGATGTGCGCGAACATCGTGATCCGATAGAGCAAGCCAAAGGCGCGTTGCTG